>JAGQGA010000680.1 GCA_020432595.1 Anaerolineales bacterium
CTTCTGGTTGTTGGCCTCCCCATCCCGCTCAGCGGCGTTGAAGGCTCCCGCGCCGCTTGGGTGCGCGACTACACCGCCGAATTGCAGCAGCATATCACCATCCCCGTCGTTTTTTGGGATGAAGCACTGACCTCCAAACAGGCTGAAGCCAGCCTGCGCGAACGGGGCAAACGAGGCAAAAAGCTGCGGCAGCGGGTGGATGCAGTGGCCGCAGCTTTTATTTTGCAAAGCTTCTTGGACGCAGGGGAAGCCTGGTCACTGCCTGGCTAAATGCTCCATCTTCATACACGCATCCATCACCACGTCTAATCCGGCCGTTTGCGCCGCTTCTGCCGCCGTCTCATTGGCAATACCCGACTGCATCCACACCCCTTTCGCACCAATGGCAATTGCGTCCGCGACGGCCGGCGGTACGTCTTCACTGCGCCGAAATAACAGCACCAGGTCTACTGGCTCTGGAATGGCGTGTAAATCAGGATACGCTTTTTCTCCTAGAGCTTCCTCTAAGTGGGGGTTCACGGGAATGATGCGGTACCCGTGCTGCTGCAAATAAGCAGGTACAAAATATCCCGCGCGGGAAGGGCGCGTTGTTAAACCAACAACGGCAATAGTCTTGGTTGTTTGCAAAAGTTTTTGAATGGTTTGTGCTTTGTTCATGTCTTCTCTTTCTTAGAAAAGGTTCAAGTGGACATTGTTATTGCGTCCACCGGTAGTATAATGTTCTTAAATTTTATCATTTTTGATGCTTGCACGTAACTGCTTCTTAACACTGCAGCCACTTTATTTATATGTACGAATTGCCACTTTTCCCCCTCAACACAGTACTTTTTCCCGGTATGCCGCTGCCGCTGCGTATTTTTGAGCCACGTTATAAAGAAATGATAGGGGTATGTATCCGGGAAAAACGGCCGTTTGGTGTCGTCCTCATCCGCGAAGGCAAAGCCCAGCACGGCCCCCTCGCCGTTCCCCACACCGTCGGCTGCACCGCCCAAATTACCCAGGTAGAGCCGCTAGAAGATGGGCAATTCGCCATCCTATCTGTTGGGCAAGAACGCTTTCGCATCCATTCCCTCAAAAAAGACAAAGCCTATCTCGTCGGCATGGTCGAAAACACGCCGCTACTCAACGAACCCGAAACCAAGCTCACCTCCAACGCCAAATGCCTCCGCGCCCTGGTCGGGGAATATTTAGAAATTTTGGCCCGCGCCAGCGGCCAACGGTTCGATGCCAAAGCACAAGTTCCCGGCCAGCCCATTGACCTCATCTACCTAGCCGCCTCCGTCCTTCAAACAACCAACGACAACAAGCAAAAGCTACTCAGCCAGGATTACCCCTCGCAGCTTCTCAGCACCCTGACCAACCTGTTCAGCCAGGAAGTAGCCCTGCTGCGCGTCATGCCCAAAGAGGATTTGGGGGCATTTTCGGTTAATTAAGAAGTAGGAATCAAATAAGCTGCGAGTCAAAAAAGGCTCCCAGTTGGGAGCCTTTTTGCAGTAACCAAAAACATTTTATTTTGTGATTAGTTCAGGGCAAAGAAAACGCCGTTGTCACTACTGCCAATTAGTAGCAGTGGTGCCTCATCCCCTATAGCTACCGGCATTGCTATCTTGCCCGTGGCCAAACCGCCAAATAACAAGCTAATCTCTAAGTCCGGTTCTATGCAGCATGGGGCATATGTAAACGTATCAATATACGGAATGATTCGCCCATTAGTCACGATACTGAACGAATTTTTTCCAATATCCAACGTGCCACCATCTGCACCGTTGTAGCTTACGGCCACCTCTATAATGGCAAACTCAAAGCCGTCAGGTGGCGGGTCGTTAAACTGATTAGCTGCGCGAACTGCTGCCATTGCTTCATTGCCACGCACTACGCTTAAAATACTAACGTCAAAGCCTGCGCCGGCTGCACTACCTAGTTTACCAACTTCTCCCAACGGCACAGGGTTAGAAGATGTGCCAACTTTGGGAGCATCTGGGGTTGCTGTCGGTGGTGGTGAAGTAGCTGTTACTACAACCTTTTTTTCAATTTCCACCACTCGCGTAACCTCAACAATTGTTTCGACTTCTACAATCCGAGTCACTTCCACTTCGGCAATCGTTTCAACTTCTACAATTCTGGTTACTTCTATCGTTTGGGTATCGTCTCCGCTTGGAGAATCACCACCGCACGCAATGAGCAGCAACAAGGAACACAAGAACACGCACTTTTTCATAGAATCCTCCGATTGATTACTTTGCGAGAGTCTAGCACAATGTTCTTTAGTTTTCCGTAAAAAAGGCATAAACTCGGAGATGAAATGCCCGAATTTATGCCTTAGCAAGCCTGATAGCCTCATATCCAAGCGGCAAATAAACCGTGATGAAGCTTTTTTAGAAAGTTGGCTCGAAAGTGGCAGGCCAACTTTTTAAATACTTCAACAGGCGACCATACGTTGGTCTCGCAGCACAATCCCAGAACCTAGAACGGGTTGGCGGCAAAATCGCTGCCAAATACTTCAACAAGGCCACAATCATAAACTTTGTTATAATGGGGTCATCGGCTGTCATCGTCTTCAAACAGCAGCAGCCAACCATCTGACCAAGCAAATAGACATTAGTTGTCCAAAATCAGGCAGTAAAACCATGCAAGAACTATCCGGGCTAGATGCCTCCTTTCTTTATCTGGAAACCGACAACGCCCCCATGCACATCGGCGGCGTCAGCGTCATTGAGGGGTCACTGGAATTCGACACCTTCCGCGAGCTTATCCTTTCCCGCATCCACCTCGTCCCCAGCTTTCGCCAGCGGCTTGTTACCGTCCCCTTCAGCCTCGACCGCCCCTATGCGGTGGACGACCCCCATTTCAACATTGACCGCCACCTCCAGCACATCGCCTTGCCCAAGCCGGCCGACTGGAAACAACTCCGCAAACTCGCCTCCCGTGTCTTCAGTGAGCCGCTGGATCGGTCGCGCCCACTGTGGGAAATGGTTTTTGTAGAAGGGCTAGACAACATTCCTCAAGTGCCACCCGGCTCCGTC
>JAGQGA010000681.1 GCA_020432595.1 Anaerolineales bacterium
TTGTCGAAGGCCCAATTATGGAGCCGCCGTTTGAGAGCTTTATTGGCTGTGGGCCATTGCCGCTGCGCCACGGCCTGACAATTGGCGAGTTGGCGCGGTTGTTTACCACCATTTGGGAAGTGCGCTGCGATTTGACGGTGGTTCCCTGCCAGGGATGGCAGCGGGATATGTGGCATGATGAGACGGGGCTGGTGTGGGTGCCGCCGTCACCGAGTATGCCGAAACTGGAAACGGCCGTTTGTTACCCTGGCACTTGTCTCATTGAGGGTACAAATTTGAGCGAGGGGCGGGGAACGGCCGTTCCTTTTGAACAAATTGGCGCACCCTGGCTTGATGCCGTTTGGCTGGCGCAAACGCTTAATAGCCAAAACTGCCCTGGCGTGGTTTTTCGCCCCACCCATTTTCAGCCCACCGACAGCAAATGGTGCGGCCAGATGTGCCGAGGGGTGCAGCTTCATGTCACCGACCGCGCCGTTTTTCGCCCGGTGATGACGGTGTTGGCTTTGTTAACGGCCGTTCAAACCCGCCACCCCGACGAATTTTCCTGGCGGCTGCCCCATTTTGATCGGCTTATGGGCACCAACCAGGTGCGGCAACAGTTGGAAGAGAAAGAACCTGTGGGCGACATTATCGGCCGTTGGGCCAAAGGCCAACACGCCTTCGACACCCACCGCCGCGCCGTTATGTTATATCAATAATCTGTCTTCATCCGCATCCTGTCTAGATAAAAATAGGACGCAGATTTGTCGCATCTTTCTGATGCAGGCTCATCAGGTAAATCTGCGCCCTATAGTACGAGGAGAAAACCTATGGCAACAACCGCCGTAACCCGACCATCTGCCGAAGCTGCCCCAACGCTTAGGCAGCGGCTGCGTGCTTTTTTCGGCAACTACGTCGTCCGTAAAATACTCAAAGCACTGATTACCACGTGGGCTGTTACCACCTTCACCTTCTTTCTCATCCGGTTGCTGCCCGGCAACCCCATCGAGCAGTTTGTCAATCAACTCATCGTCACCTACGGCATTCCCTACAACGAAGCCCAGGATCAAGCGTCGGCTCTTTTTGCCATTGATTTTGACCGCCCCATTGGCCTGCAATACCTCGACTACGTGCGTAACCTCCTGCGCGGTGACATGGGTATGTCTATCCTCTCTCCCGGTACGCCCGTTACCGACATCATCAAAACGTGGCTGCCCTGGACTATTTTCAGTGTTGGCACCGGCTTAATACTTAGCTTTATTTTAGGTGTGGTTCTCGGTTTGTTAATGGCCTATCGGCGAGACTCTCTTTTTGACCACATCCTCACGCTCTACGCCTCTATCATGACCTCGGTGCCAAACTACCTTATCGCCATCATTGTCATTGTTTTTTTTGGCGTGCAGCTTGAATGGTTTCCCATTGCCCAAATGCGAGGCGTGCTTTCGCCTGGTATTGAACCAGGTCTCTCCTGGACGTTTATCAAGGATGCTATTTTCCACGCCTCGGTGCCGGTGATAGTCTACACCATTACCGGCATGGGCGGCTGGATGCTGACAATGAAGAGCAGCACCATTGGGGTTTTGGAAGAGGATTATGTCACGATTTCCCGCGCCAAGGGGCTAAAGGACAGCCGTATTCTTACTTCTTATGTGGGTCGCAACGCTTCGCTTCCCATCTTTACCCAGCTTGCCATTGCCATTGGCTTTGTCGTTGGTGGCTCTGTCATCATCGAATCCCTGTTTCAATATCGCGGCATTGGTTTCACCCTGCTGCAAAGCGTGCAGCGGCGCGACTACACCCTCATGCAGGGGGTCTTTCTCATGCTCACTTTCTCGGTCATCTTTGCCAATCTGCTGGCCGACATTCTCTATAGCTGGATTGACCCGCGTATTCGGCTAGAAGACCAAGGATAAGACCATTTTTAAGCTCTCGCTAGAAGTTCAACTTCTTGGAGAAGTTGAACTTCTAAAACGGGACTTTATGTGGAGGAGAGAAATGGATACACAACACGAAAATGCTATGATCGGCTGGTTAAAACAACGCATCCAGGGTTTTCGGACGACGTTGCGGATTATGCGCTATAACACCGTGGGCTATATTGGCTTTCTGGCTATTGTCGCCATTGTTTTGCTTTCTTATATTGGCCCTTATTTTATTGAACTGGATACCGATACCAAGATAGACAAAATCTACAATACCCCTTCCAGCGAATTTTGGCTTGGGACTGATCACCAGGGACGGGATATTTTTTCGCAAATTGTGCATGGGGGTAAGGATGTGATTGCCGTGGGGCTGGCGGCCGGCCTTATTTCGACCATCATTGGGGTAACGTTTGGCACGCTTTCGGGGTTTATTGGCGGTTGGACGGATACGATCATTGTTGCTATCACCGATTTTGTGCTAACCATTCCACGCTTCCCGCTGTTGGTGGTGCTGGCAGCCATTTTGACGTTTGACAGCAACATTTATTTAGGGGTCATCTTGGGGCTACTCAACTGGCCGTCGCTGCTGCGGGCGGTGCGTTCCCAGGCACTTTCGCTGAAGCAGCGTGATTTTATTGCCGCTGCACGGGCATTGGATCTTGGCACGGCTCACATTGTTTTCCGTGAAATTATTCCCAACATGATGTCGTATATTATCATCAGCTTTACGCTGGCGATGACAGGGGCGATTTATGCGCTGGTGGGACTGGTGCTGCTGGGGCTGGCTCCGTTTTCGGGCACGAATTGGGGCATTATGCTCAGTCTGGCCTGGACGCGAGGGGCAATCTTTTTTAAGGACAGTATTTGGTACATTATGAGTCCGGTGGTGGCGATTGCGATTTTGCAGTTGGCACTGATTACGATGAACCGCTCGATGGAGCTGATTTTTAACCCACGGTTGCGGACGGAGGCGTAGTCAATTCTGATGGCACAAAACGATTATTCCAACATGATTGCGGCCGATGTGGATGCCCCGCTGCGACTAGAGGATATTTCCATTTATTACAAAACGGCCAAGGGGCGGGTGCAGGCGGTGCGTGGGGTGAATTTGGCGCTGAAGG
>JAGQGA010000682.1 GCA_020432595.1 Anaerolineales bacterium
TTCGTCCGTGTCCCATTTTTTTTTTTTTTTTTCTGAGGCCGAAGAGGCCAGCCGCAAACTGTCCTATCCCTGCATTTTGAAGCCGCCGATGAAAACACCGCTGTGGGAGCAGAATACGTCGAAGAAAGTCTATAAGGCGGAGAATGCGCGGGAGTTTATGCAAATTTATGACCAATGCTTGCACTGGGCTGATGTTTTGATGGCGCAGGCGTGGGTTGAGGGGTCGGATGCCAATTTGTATTCGGTCAACTGCTATTTTGATGCTGGCTCGGAGCCGCTGGTGACGTTTGTGGCGCGGAAGCTGCGCCAATGGCCGGTGGAGACGGGGACTAGCTGCTTGGGTGAGGAGGTGCGGAATGATGCGGTGCTGGAGGCGACGCTGGCGCTGTTCCGCAGTGTGGATTATTGTGGTTTGGGGTATGTGGAGATGAAGCGGGATGACCGCACGGACGACCACTATATCATTGAACCGAATATCGGTCGGCCGACCGGGCGTTCTGCTATTTCAGAAGCGGGCGGGGTGGAGTTGGTTTATACAGCGTATTGCGATTTGGCGGGGCTACCGCTGCCACCAAACCGGACGCAGCAGTATCAAGGGGTAAAGTGGATTTCGATTCGCCGTGATTTTCAGTCGGCACTGTATTATTGGCGACGCGGCCGGCTGAGTTTGGGCGAGTGGGCAGAGTCTTGGCGGGGGAAGAAAGGATACGCCATCTTTGATTGGCGTGACCAGAAGCCGTTTTGGCATGATATTTGGCGGGTGATTCAGTTGTCGTTGGGGCATGGTTCTGAGGATGAAGAAGAAGCTGTGCCTATTGTCACCGGCCAACCAAGTAATTCGCCGCTTTAGTTTTTGTATTGGTAAACAGGAGGTCTGTTACTTTTGCGAGTGCCAATTATGTTGAATAAATTGCAGCAAATTTTGCTTCCCCTACTTATTTTGGTACTGCTTGCTGCGTGTAGCGAGCGAGTGCCCTTGTCAGGGATTAAACCAGAAAATACGCCAGCGGTGCATGTGGGGGGTGTGGTGGCTGCTACAGAAACGGCCGTTTCCACCCCAACACCCCTCCCCACCGCCACCCAAACACCCATACCCACTGTCGAGGATGAGCCAACCGCCACGCCCGCTCCAACCGAAACGCCGCTGCCACCAACCCCCACGCCAACCCCAGTACTGCCCGAAACCTACATTGGCATCTGGATCAGCAAGGAAGAGCTGGCCTTGCTACCCACGGAGGGACCAGCCTGGGAAAACGTGGTCGCCGTGGCTGATTCACAGGATATTAGCCCCGATATTAGCGACCAAAACAATGATAACGATGTAATTGTGCTGGCAAAAGCGTTGGTTTATGCCCGCACCGGCCAACCCAGTTACCGAGATGAAGTCATAGAAAACCTGATGGCAGCCATCGGCACCGAAGAGGGTGGGCGCACTCTGGCTCTAGGGCGTAACCTCGTTAGCTATGTCATTGCTGCTGATCTCATTAACCTTCCGCAGAACCCGGAAGAAAATGCCACCTTTAGCGACTGGTTGCGCGAAGCCTTGACCGAGAAGTTAGGCGATCTGACGCTGCAAACCACCCACGAACTGCGCCCCAACAACTGGGGAACCCACGCCGGTGCTTCCCGCGCCGCTGTCGCCCTGTACTTGGGCGATACGGCCGAATTAGAGCAGACAGCCCAGGTTTTTAAGGGATGGTTGGGCGACCGCGATGCGTATGCGGGTTTTGAGTTTGGCAAAGATTGGTGGCAGGCGGACGAAGATAACCCCGTTGCCATTAACCCCGTCGGATCGGTCATTGATGGCCATTCTGTAGATGGTGCTCAGCCAGAAGAGATGCGCCGGGGGGGTAAGGTTAAATGGCCGCCCAAGGAAACTGGCTATCCTTGGGAAGCGTTGCAAGGATCTTTGGTGCAAGCTGAAATCCTCTCCCGCGCTGGCTATGACACTTGGGAGTGGGAAGATCAAGCGTTGCTGCGGGCTGTGCGTTTCCTCTATGAAATTGAGTGGCCGGCCAACGGCGATGATCAATGGCAACTGTGGATGATCAACCATGTTTATGGAACCGATTATGCGGCGGAAACGCCGGCCCGCACGGGTAAAAACATCGGGTTTACTGACTGGACACACTCCGAGTACCGCGTTCCCCCCTCTCCCTAACGGCAAAGCCGTCACCCAAACGCATAAGAATCCCTTGCACGCTCTGGTTAATATGGTTGACCAGAGCGTGTTTGCGTTGGGCTATGTAGGTCATAAGTCCTAATGAACACCAGCGAAAGTTTTTTTGTAAGGTCGTGCTGCGAAATTAATAATGTCTTCATCGGCACAACCGTTTTCTGTGCGCCATCGCTTTCATGTTTTGGTGAGTAAACCGTTTTGTGCCATAGTCCTGCTTCTATGCGGCAGGTTTCATCGTACTGTACATTGTATTTTGCAACAATGGGGAGAATTATATGTTCCAGCTTGGTTATCGGTTTGTATCCTGGCAACGGCCGTTTCGTCTGTTGTCACTCATGGCTATTGCCTTAGCCGTCTTGTTTCTGTCCTCCGTTCACCCGAACACCTCAGCCGCATCTTTGTTGAGCTTTAGCCCAACACAGGATGCCCACGTCAAATCCTCTAGCCCAACCAACAACTATGGCAATGACAGCACCGTTCGTTTGCGTGCTGGCTCGCCCGCCTATAATGGCTATTTCCAATTTGCTGTTAGCGGTGTGACTGGCTCAGTTAGCCAGGCCACGCTGCGTCTCTATGTCAAAGATGGCAGCCCGGATGTCGGTACTGTTTACCTGGTAGATAACGGCTGGGATGAAGCGACCGTGGGCTGGAATAACGCGCCAGCTTTGTCGGGATCGCCGCTTGGCAATTTGGGGGCTGTAGGCAATAAGGTGTGGGTGGAGTTGGATGTAACGGCCGTTATTTCCGGCGACGGCATCTATAGCTTCGGCCTCACATCCAGCAGCACCAACAGCACCTACTTCGACAGCTCCGAAGGGGCCAACCCGCCGCAGTTGGT
>JAGQGA010000683.1 GCA_020432595.1 Anaerolineales bacterium
ACTGGCGGCGACGCAGCAGGCGCGTGGTTCGGAAACGATTGCGTTTTCGATGAATGAGATTGCGACGGTGACGCAGCAAACGGCCGTTGGTACCAAGGATGTGGCGGTGGCAATTACCCGTCTGGCTATGCTGGCGGATCAGTTGCGGTCATCGGTAAGTACCTTTAAACTGCCGCGCAGTGCTGCCCCGCGCATTATTCCCAATGGGGCGGATGGGGCGCAGAGAAATGGAAACGGCCGTTCTTCCCAGCGAGAAGCATTAGCCTTGGGCGATTAATTGCCATATCATATCAAGCGGGTTGGGGAACGCCCCAACCCTCAGGCTAAACAATGTTGCTAAACCGCACTGCTCGCCCAGACATGACAGCCGAAGACGTTGAGATGTGGCGCACGCTTGTTGCTAACCGCAGCGGGCTGTTCTTCACCGATAGCCGTCTTTACTTTCTGGGGCAGCGGCTTTGGGAGCGAATGCGGCAGCATGGTTTAGCCAGCTATACGGATTATTATCGGTACGTGATGTTGGATCGGAACGGGGAGCAGGAATGGACAGCGCTGCTGCAAGGGCTGGTGAACAACGAGACGCGCTTTTTCCGCCACGAGCCTTCTTTTACCGCTATGCGTGATCGGGTGCTGCCGCAGTTGTGGCAGCAAAAGCAGGCACAGGATGGGCTGAATCTGTGGAGCGTGGGCTGTTCATCGGGGCAGGAAGTGTATTCGCTGGCGATGCTGCTGCTGGAAACGGCCGTTTTCTCCCCCCATCACATCCACATCACCGGTTCGGACATCAGTGAAAGCAAGTTGACACAGGCCAAAAACGGCCGTTATCGTCACTTTGAAATCCGCAGCCTGCCCGAAGCGTACCGACGCAAATATATGCGCGAATATCAACAGGGGCACGACCAACTCTTTGAAGTTCGGTCTCCCCTGCGGCAGATAACAGAGTTTCGCTATTTGAACCTACAGGCACCAGACGATTACACAACCACGCAGTACGATGTTGTTTTTTGTCAAAATGTGCTGGTTTACTTTAGCAACGAAACGCGGCTTAAGATTTTGCAGCGGTTGTGCGAGCAGATTACGCCAGGAGGCTACCTATTCCTGGCACCAACCGACGTGGTAAGCTTACGCTTACCCGGAATGCGGCCGGTCTATTTTCCAGATGCCCTCGTCTATCAGCGTGTGGCACATACTGCAACGGAGAACTAACATGGGGCGAACAGTAGACATTGATGTTTTGCTCGGTTTCATTGAAGAAGCACACGGGTATATGCCAGGGATTCGGCAGGGGATTGAGCGATTACCCTTGACCGAAGATAATCGTGAACTGGTGGAAGATGCGCGGCGCTTTGTCCACATCATCAAGGGTGCCTCCTCTATGGTTGGCTTTGCCGGTCTGAGCCACATCACCTATTACATGGAAGAGGTGTTGGAAGATTTGCTCGAAGAAGAGCTGCCCTACAGCGAGGCAATTGCCCCCTTCTTGCTCAAGACGCTTGACTATGTTGAGCAATATTTGATGGGCGACATGCTGGAGGATCAAGTGGATGAAACCCCCATGTTGACCGATGTCACCCGCGCCTATCGGCGTTTGCGCGGTTTGCCAGTGGCTGAAGATGAAACGGCCGTTGCTGCCGTGCTGGCCGAAGTTGAAAGGGCTGCCCTGGAAGCAGAAATGGAACTCGCCAATGAACTGCTGGAATCTGGCGAGGAAGACGAAGACATTGCTGCTTTCTACATGGACGAAGACCTCCTGCCCGAACTGCTGGAAGCGTTTGCTCCTGAAGCCGAGGATCACCTGCGAACCATTAGCACCCAGTTGACGCTGCTCGACAAAGAGCCGCAGGATAAAGAAGTCCTGCGCGTCATTCGGCGCACCGTCCACACGCTCAAGGGGGCAGCCGCCACCGTGGGTCTGCAAGCGGTGGCTGATTTATCCCACCGCATGGAAGACCTGCTTGACCTGGTGGACGATGATTCGGTGACGATGACGCGGGGGTTGATGCAGCTTTTGTTCGCCTCCAGCGACATGCTGGAAGATATGGTGGCGGGGCAGGTGGATGAAGCTGCCCTGGCGGGGCTGATGACGCAGTATAAGCAGCAAATGAGTGGGGAGGCTGAGTCCATTCCCACGCTGGAGCCGCTGAAGATTGCCGATCTGCTTGGCCCGGAAATGGTGTTTGATCTGGGTAGCCAGCGTGCGACCAAGCCGCAGACGGCACCAGCAGCCAAGAAGCCACAAACGGCCGTTAATCCCGATGAAGTGATTCGCGTTCCCCTCGAACGGCTCAATGAACTGGTGCGCCTTGCTAGCGAGCTAATCATCACCCGCACCACCTTTGAGCAGCGGCTGGGTGATTTGAACCGTCTGACCAATGAGCTACAGCCCAGCATTGACCGGCTGCGGCGACTGTCCACCCGGCTAGAAACGCAGTACGAGGTGGCGGCCTTGGCAAGCACGCCGCTGAATGTCCCACCAACAAATCGGGTGGAGGAAAACGGCCGTTCTGCCGACAGCAGCAACGGTTTTGTCTACGAATTCGACGAACTGGAATTCGACCGCTACACCGAATTCCACCTGCTGTCCCGTGAACTGGCCGAAACCACCAGCGACATTCGGTTGGTTGGCAACGAACTCAACCACCTCATTGGCGATTTTGAAGGGGTGATTGAAAACCAGGGGCGTATTTCCAGCGAGCTGCAAGACAAACTCATGCGTACCCGCATGTTGCCCTTCGCCACCCTCACCACCCGCCTCCAGCGTGTCGTGCGCGTGGTGGCGCAAAAGCAGGGCAAGCAGGTTGACCTGGTTATTGAAGGCGAAGAAGTCGAACTGGATAAAAAAGTGCTGGACGATATTGCCGACCCGCTGCTCCACGTTCTCCGCAACGCCGTAGACCACGGCATCGAGCCGGCCGAACTGCGGCAAGTATTAGGTAAACCGGCACGCGGCCAAATTCAGCTTCGCACTTTCTACCAGGGCAACCAGGTCGTCATTCAAGTCCAGGACGACGGG
>JAGQGA010000684.1 GCA_020432595.1 Anaerolineales bacterium
AGACTGGCTTCCGGCTGGGGATACGTTGGCGACGTTAACGGCCGTTCAGCAGTTGGGTGTCCACGTCGAAATAGCGCAAAAATCCCCGCTGGCGTGGGATTTGCAGATTGAAGGGCGCGGGCTGCACGGGCTACAGCCCCCCACTCAGCCCCTTGATTGCCGCAACGCCGGTACCTTTATGCGGCTGATGGCGGGCATCCTGGCTGGGCAGACCTTCCCCTCAGTGCTGGACGGCAGCTACCAGCTTCGCAAACGCCCCATGCGCCGCATCATGGATCCGCTGGCGCAAATGGGAGCCAAAATTAGCAGCAACAACGGCTTTGCCCCTATGCACATTGAGCCAACCCAGCTAAATGGCTTTGAATTTCAGATGACGATTGCCAGCGCCCAGGTGAAGAGCGCGGTGCTGCTGGCCGGACTGTATGCGGAAGGGACGACGCGGGTGATTGAGATTGGCCCCAGCCGCGACCACACGGAACGGATGCTGGCGGCGATGGGAGTGGACATTCAATGGCAGGATAATTGGGTGGAGATGCGGGGTAAACGGCCGTTGCAGCCCCTCGACATGGCCGTACCTGGGGATCCCTCCTCTGCGGCGTTCCCCATTGTAGCCGCAACCATCGTTCCCCATTCGGAAATTACCATTACCAATGTAGGCATCAACGAAACTCGTACTGGCATTTTAGACATGCTGCGGGGAATGGGAGCCACGTTTTCGCTGCAAAACGAACGAACCAGCGGCGGCGAACCGGTGGCCGATATTGCCGTGCGTTTTAGCGAGCTGCACAGCCACACGATTAACGGGCCGGTGGTGGTGCGGGGGATTGATGAGCTGCCGGTTTTGGCGGTGGCGGCGACGCAGGCGATGGGAGAAACGGCCGTTTCTGATGCCGCCGAACTGCGTGTCAAAGAAGTAGACCGAATCGGCGTGCTGGCTGGCGAGCTGAAAAAGTTGGGTGTTGCCATCAGCGAACAGCCCGATGGGTTCACTGTCACTGGCCCCTCCCGCCTCTACGCCGCCGAAGTAGACAGCCACGACGACCACCGGCTGGGGATGTCGCTGGCGGTGGCTGGCCTTGCCACCCACGGCCTCACCCTCGTTCACGATGCCGCCTGCATGGCCGACAGTTTTCCTGGCTTCGTGGAAACCATGCAGTCGCTGGGTGCTAATATGGAGTTGATTGAGTCGTAGCGGGTTACTTTATGGTATGATTAGCCCAATCTGTTTGGAAATGAAGGAACCTTGCCATGCCTGTATTAAAATTTACTTCTGAAAACTTGCCCTCTCCTGAAGAGTTTCGTCGCCTGCTCGCTGTAAATGATGCAACCTATGATCCTTTAGAAGAGTTGCTGCGCTTGGAACGGGATTTTGTCAAATTGGAACAAACGTATGGTTTTACATCCGCCGAGTTTTATGCTCAGTACCAAGCTGGCAAGCTGGGTGATGATATGGAGTTTATGAGTTGGGCTGGTCGTTATACATTATATCTACGCCTGAAAAACACCATATCAACCAGCCTTGAACGTGTCGTTACAGCCGATGCCTTGGCTGCATAATTATCATGCGTCTCCGCCGTTATTTATCCAGAGTCTACGATACAATCCATATCCGGCAGGAAATAACAATTCTCTCCTTTGAGGTTGAAGAATTGATACCTAATCAAGAAGGGAGTATCAAGATACGTTTGCAATTTTGGGATCGCTCACAATTGCAAATAGAAGAATCACTTAGGTCTCAAGGCAGTATCTTGATAAAGGCTACCTATTCATATCATTACCAAGATGCAAACAATAATCTGATCTTCCGCTACGATAATGCGCCGCATCATCCCCACATCCGCACATATCCACACCATAAACATACTACACAAGGTATTATTGACGCGAAACCGCCAGATATTACAGATATTTTAAAAGAGATTGATGCTCTCTTATACAACAATGCCGGGTAGCGATTCTATGCTTTACCTTGTTGCAACCCCCATTGGCAACTTAGCCGATATTAGCCTGCGGGCGTTGGAAACGCTGCGGGCGGTGGATTATGTTGCCAGCGAGGACACGCGCAAGACGGGGCGGTTGCTACAGCATTTTGAGATTAAAAAGCCGCAAATCGCCTTTCACGAGCATAACGAGGAAAAAGCCGGCCGACGCATCATTGAACTGATTGCGGCGGGGCAGTCGGTGGCGGTAGTAACAAACGCCGGTACGCCGGGCGTGTCTGACCCTGGCTTTACGCTGGTGCGGCGGGCGATTGAGGAGGGGCTGCCGGTGACGATGATACCGGGGGCAACGGCCGTTATTATGGCTCTCGTCTTGTCCGGCCTGCCCGCCCACTCCTTCACCTTTCGCGGCTTCCCCCCCCGCAAAAGCGGCAAACGGCAGCGTTTTCTGGCCGTTGACCAACATTCTCCCCACACCCTCATCTTCTACGAAAGCCCCCACCGGCTGCAAGGCTTTTTGCAAGATGCCATTGCCGTGTATGGCGACCGCCAGGCGGCGTTGGCAAATGAGCTAACCAAGCTGTATGAATCCGTTCAGCGCGGTAGCTTGTCGGAACTGCTGGCTTTTGTGGCTGCCAACGAGCCACGCGGTGAGTATGTGGTAGTCATTTCGGGCAGCCAGTAAGCGTTTTTAAACCCGTTCATTCACCAGCCGCACAACTTCCCGCCGTCGCGCTTCATCAAAACGGCCGTTTGTCCGTACCTCAATCACCCGCGCCCCTGGCTCAGCCACCGCCGCCTGAAACGCCGCTATAAACGCCTCGCGGCTATTAGCTTGGGTGTAATCCAGCCCATACATCCCCACCACCGGGGCAAAATCCAGCCCGTGGGGGGTCGTGAACAAATCGGTAAACGGCGGTTCGATGCTGGCTACGGGCAGTCGGTTAAAAATGCCGCCCCCGTTGTTGTTCAGCAGCACAATCGTTACATTGCCCAGCCCGTGCTGCCGCACCGCCAGCAGCCCATTCAGGTCGTGGTAGAAGGTGATGTCACCCACCACCAGCACCGTGGG
>JAGQGA010000685.1 GCA_020432595.1 Anaerolineales bacterium
ACGGTTATTGATGATGCCCACGTTAAATCGAGCAGCCCCACCAGCAACTACGGTTCGGCTAGTACCATTCAAATCCGGGAAACCTCTGAACCGCGTTACCATGGCTATTTCAAGTTTGAGGTGGCCGGGCTGGTAGACGGGGTGCAAAGTGCCATCCTGCGTTTGTATGTGACTGATGCCAGCGACGATGGCGGCTCGATCTATGCGGTTTCTAACAACTATGCTGATGATAGCGCGGCGTGGACAGAAGATGGACTTGTTTGGAACAACGCCCCCACGCTGCCCGCGACGCCGCTGGACTCGGTGGGTTCGACGACGACAGGGCAGTGGGTGGAATGGGATGTGACAACGGCCGTTTCTGGCAACGGTACCTTCAGCTTTGGTCTCAGCAGTAACAGCAGCAACAGCGCCATCTATAGTTCCTCCGAAGGGAGCAACCCGCCCCAACTTCTCATTGCCACCAGCCCCCAGTCACTAGCCACCATTGATGTATCTCCCACCAGCCTAAGCGATGGTCAGCAGCCAGACGCGCAATCTACTCAAACGTTGACCATTGGCAACACCGGCAGCGGTGCGCTGAATTGGTCGCTGTTTGAAGACAATACGGCCGCCGAGGCGCGGAGTGCAATACAGGCCAGTGCCGCCATCTGTGATGCCCCCGCCAACATTCCCTGGATCACCCTTTCATCTAGCAGCGGCACGGTGGCTGCCGGTGATAGCGACACCGTGGATGTGATGTTTAACAGCAGTGGTCTAGCCGATGGGAACTACAGTGCCAATCTATGCGTGGCAAGCAACGATGCTGACAACCCGACCGTTGCCGTGCCGCTTTCGCTGGCTGTTTGTTCGCCAGCAACGGCCGTTTCCATCACCAACATCACCACCAGCAACACCACCCAAACCGTTTATTGGAACGGTAGTGCAACGGATTCCTTCCAACTGCGATGGGGCATCAATGACCCCAACTTTATCCCCAGCAGCGCGTGTACCGCTGCCAACAATTGTGCGGTAATTGACAAAGCCGACAGCAACTACAGCCACACTATCAACAGCAGCAACTTGTACAGTTACATCCTGGTGGCTGTCAATAGCTGTGGCCCCAATGTTGTGGCCTCGGCAGATTCCAACCGAACGGCACAATTTACCTTTGCGATTCAGCCGGGGAATTAAACAAAAAAAGGGGTGCCTGTAGCTACAGGTACCCCTTTTTACTTGAGAAGTCGGTAAGTTTTTGCGTTTCCAGCCAAAATTTCCATTAAGATGGCTCCGAATTATTGGATGCCTTATTTTTTGGAGTATTGGTAATGAAACAAACGATCCCTTATCTATTTTTGCTGCTGCTTACCCTGCTTTTACTGCCCTCTTCCCTCTCCGCACAACAAAATAACCATGTCTATCTGCCGCTGCTGGTAAAAGTGCGCCAGCCGGCCGGATTGTGGCTGTCTCGCTCAGAAATTATGGCGCTGCCGACCAGCGGGCCGGCTTGGGAACAGGTGAAGGAGGAGGCGGGGAGAACGGCCGTTAAACCCGACCTCAGCAACCAGGATGAAGACACCAACGTCATCATCCTCGCCAAAGCCCTCGTTCATGCCCGCACCGGTAACACCACCTACCGTGACCAGGTTGTGGAAGCCATTCGCGTGATTACCTACGAAAACACCGAAGATAATCTTGGTTCTGACGGACTGCCTCAGGGACGGCCGTTATCCGTGGGCCGTAAACTCGTCACCTACATCATCGCCGCCGACATCATCAACCTGCCCAGCTACCGCCCCGACCTCGATACCGATTTTCGCGCCAAGCTGCGCGAGTTGCTAACCAAGGTGGTGGATGCCGACCAAGACCCCGACGACACCATTCAGCGCACCCACGAACGCCGCCCTAACAACTGGGGTACCCATGCCGGAGCCACCCGCATTGCCATTGCCCTTTACCTTAACGACACTGCCGAACTGGATCGCGCCACCCAAGTCTTCCACGGGTGGCTGGGCGACCGCATTGCCTACGCCGATTTTCGCTTTAGCCAAAGCGACACGTCTTGGCAATGCGACCCTGACAATCCGGTTGCCATCAACCCGGTAGGCTGTGCCAAAGAAGGCCATGCCATTGGTGGGGCACTGCCGGAGGAAATGCGGCGCGGTGGCCCCTTCACCTGGCCGCCCACCGACACCAACTACCCGTGGGAGGCGTTGCAAGGAGCGATGGTGCAGGCGCAATTGCTCCACCGTGCTGGCTACCCGGCCTGGGAATGGGAAGACCGCGCCCTTCTCCGCGCCGCCCAGTTCCTATACCAAATTGGCTGGCCGGCCGCTGCCGACGATGAATGGCAGTTGTGGCTGCTCAACCATGCTTACAGCACCAATTTTGCCACCGAGTTGCCCGCCAACACGGGCAAAAACATGGGGTTTACCGATTGGACGCACGGGGGATAGGCGACTACATACAATTTTTACACAGTCGGTAGAGACGCAAAATTTTGCGTTTCTACCCATTTTCGTAAGTGCCACAGTAAGCACCGGCGCATATGGTTTGTGTTTAGTATTTCATTGTGTAGAGGAAACAGACCATGCGTGTATTGGCGTTGCGGAAAACAAAACAAACGATTGGATTGATTGGATTATTGCTGGCGGGCTGGCTGCTGACGGGAGGAACGGCCGTTTTTGCCGCCACCCCCCTCGACGCCGGATTCTTCGACTTCACCTACCCCTCCGGCACCGGTGGCAACGGCTCCACCACCGCCGAAAAACCCGAAAGCAAACTTTGGTATCATGACGGCTCCTGGTGGGGGGTGATGTGGAGCACCAGTGCCAACAGCTACACCATCCACAAACTCGACTGGAACACCCAAACCTGGAGCAACACCGGCGTTGCCATTGACGACCGCAAAGGCAGCCTGGCCGATGCCCTTGCCGATGGCAACAAGCTCTACATCGTCTCCCACGTCTGGACGGCCACCGGGGCCACAACCACCGCCGGGCAAGGGGGCGAACTGTATCGCTACAGCTACAGC
>JAGQGA010000686.1 GCA_020432595.1 Anaerolineales bacterium
CACTTGTAAGCAAACCATCTCCCGGTTAGGCGAGACAAAGGTCTGGAGCGTAATGATACCCTGCATACTGTAGGCAACTGCATTTGCCATTAGCTGATCCACTGCCTCCATTAGCATGGAACGCGCCACACACACAACTGGTAAATCATCCGTTAGCACCAACTGCACAGCCAATCCCTTGCTTTGGGCTAGCCCCTCATACGCATCGGCCACCTTCCGCGCCACGTCGTTCAGCGACATCTCTCGTGCTTCGCCCATCTCTTCACCTGCATCCAGCTTGGCTATACGCAAAATAGCATCTACGAGGTGGACTAAACGGCCGTTTTGCTCCTTCAGCACCTGCAAATATTTCTCTTTCTTCTCCTCCCCCGCCAGCTCCCACAAATCCAGATACAGCTTAAAATTGGTCAACGGCGTGCGTAACTCATGGGTCATGTCGCGCACAAACTTTGACTTGAGCGTGTCCAACTCCTGCAGCTTGGCGTTAGCTTGCGCCAAATCATGCGCCTGCTGCTCGGCCTGTTCCCGCAGCTTCAAATTTTGCGTCGCAATTTGCTGCTGCTGCACCAAAGCCCAGCGCAAATCAGACAAAGTCAAACGCACCACGTAGCTCACCATCACCAAACACAAGGCGGAACCAACCCAAGTGGCGGCGGGTGTACTGGTTTCAAACGGAATAGGCAGCCATTGCTGCACGGTGTTGATAAACACAAAAGTCGCCACCGCCAGGCTCAGGAGCAAAACGGCCGTTTCCACCTTTGGCCCCAGCAGCAGCCCGGCCGCAATAATCAGCATCGCATAGCTGTAAAAAGCCGCTCCCCGCGTGCCGTCCGTCCAAACAACAAACACCGTCAGCACCACCCAACATAGACCAAGCAACACCGCACTTGCCTGCTGCACCCACCCCCGATGCACCAGCCAATAAATCACCCCGCCGACAGGGAAAAAGATGTCCAGCACAAGAAGCTGAATCCAAATTTGTCGATCAAAGAGCACGATGGCAACATTGGCGACGGCAATAACGAGCAGCAACGCCCGCAAAATGTAAATCAACTGCTTGGCACGCCGCTGCTCTTCCGGTGTCGCCAGTGGCGTTTGCACCAACTGTTTTTTACTCCATAGCATCAATGGCTCTCCAAATGGTCAAATTGCGACTTAATCATATCGCGTTCAGCCGATTTTTGCGCCAGCTTGCGCTGCAGCTTTTGCGCCATTTCCGCCAGCAAATCGCGCCCTTGCCGCCGCGCCAATTTTGTCTCCAAGCTCAACTGCACAATGGGGTGATGATGGAAGTTTTGCACTTCCGCCCCAATTTCACGCACTCGCCGCCGACAGCGGGCAATTTCCGCTTCCAACGCCCGCCCCATTTCGGCTGTGGTTTGCGCCACAAACGCCCCGGTCGCCTCATCGTCCAACTCCTCGGCCAATGCCAGCAGTTCGGGCACGCTGCGGGCGGCATAGGCATCATTAACGGCCGTCATTTTCACCGTCCGCACCTGCCGCTCTGCCGCGCTACCCGCCAAATCGGGGTGAAACCGCCGCGCCAACTGCCGATACAGCCGCTTCATCTCATCTTCCGATAAAGACGGAGCCGGTCGGGCAATGGTTTCCTTCACTTCTTCTGGCGGCTTTGTCCAGGTGCGCCGATATTGATCCTCTACTGAACGGTAATCGCTGCCAAACACCGCCTGGTTACGCCGTCGCTTGATACTATCGTAATAGTTGGCTAACTCCTGCTCAACCCCCGCCAGGGTATCAATCAATCCCCCCAAACGCCGCTCCAACACCCGTTCAAACTGCCGCACCTCGCCCATTTGCTCCGCCAGCCGCGTTTCGGCATCAATTAACTCACGCCGTGCCTGCTCCGCTTCCTGCCGTAATTGCTTCAGCCGATTGCTGTCTATTTCGTTTACTGCCATTTTTTACGCCTTTGCTGCCCATTTCTTGAACCCAAGATTGTGTCAGAATTTTGCCAATTTAACAGAATTGGGCATAAAAAGTGCGTGAAATCTTTTGCTGGTGGCTGGTGGATAGTGGCTGGTGGATAGTACCAGCCACCAACCACCAGCCACTAAAAAAGCATATGTTTCAAAATGCGGAACCAGCCGCGCACTTGAATGCCAGCCAAGACAAAGCCGGTGACAAGGGGTGAATATTTTTGCCGGTAGAATTTGCGGTAAAACAACTGCATGGCTCGCACCGATTCCCGCGCCACGCGCACCCGTGTCGCTTTGGGCGGGTTGGCAATGCCGGCCGACTCTTTCCGCAAACCAGAGCTGGCCCCTTTGTAATGAATGACATCTACCTTGGGATAGTAGACGATCCGATAACCAGCTTCGTGGATGCGGTAGCAAAAGTCAATGTCTTCGCCGTAAAAAAAGTAGGTTTCGTCCCAGCCCCCTAGCTGGTGGCACAGGTCGGTGGGCATCATCATAAAGGAACCGGCGATGACGGGGACATCGTGAATTTCGTCAAAGTTTTTGGTGGATTGGAAATAGTCGGTGAAGCGGGGGTCGTGGGCAAACAGGCGGCTGAGGCCGGAGAAGTGGCAAAAGGCGTTCCAGGGGGTGGGAAAGCCGCGATGGTTGTCGGGGTCGCGCTGACCGTTGGGGTAAACCAGCCGGGCGGTGATGGCCCCCACGTCGGCATTGGCCTGCAAATGCGCCAGTGGCTGCACCAGGGATTCGGGGCTTAGCACGGTGTCGGAGTTGAGGAAGAGGAGATAACGGCCGTTTGCCACCGCCACCCCCCGATTATTCGCCGCCGCAAAACCCAAATTCTCCCCGTTTTCCACCAGCGTCACTTGGGGATATTGCTCCCGCACCAGTGCCTGGCTGCCATCGGCCGATGCGTTATCCACCACAATGACCTCCAGCCCACTAGGCGGTGGCTGCGCCGCAAAAAGCGACCGTAAACACTCATCCAGCAGTTGGCGGGTGTTGTAGGAAACGATGATAACAGATAGATCCAACATAAGGCTTCACTCGTAGGGAGCAAATTGTAG
>JAGQGA010000687.1 GCA_020432595.1 Anaerolineales bacterium
TGGACACCGCCAAGCCAGAGGCCGTGGTGGCGTTTGGCTCCATTTACGACCATTTGGCCGTGGTTCGCGCCTGCGCCCCACGCGGCATTCATGTGATGGTGGAGAAACCGCTGGCGTTCCGGCTAGACCATGCCCAAGAAATGGCGGCTCTGGCTCGCCAGCACCACATTCACCTGCTGACCAACTATGAGACAACATGGTACGCCAGCAACCATTGGGCCTATGAACAGCTTCACAGCGCAAGCCCGATAGGCAACGTGTGGAAGGTGGTGGTGCATGATGGGCATTGGGGGCCACAGGAAATTGGCTGCTCGCCAGAGTTTTTGGCCTGGCTGACCGACCCAGCACTGAACGGGGGCGGGGCGTTGATTGATTTTGGTTGTTATGGGGCAAATTTGATGACGTGGTTGATGGGGGGAGAACGGCCGTTAACCGTCACCGCCGTCACCCAGCAAATCAAACCCCACATCTACCCCCACGTAGACGACGAAGCCACCATTATTCTCACCTATCCCCATGCTCAGGCCATCGTGCAGGGGTCGTGGAACTGGCCGAACCATCGCAAGGACATGGAAATTTATGGGCAAACGGGGGTAATAACGGCCGTTAATCGAGACACGGTGCAAATTCAACAGCGAGAAGGGCGGGAAACGGCCGTTTCCACCCTCACGCTCCCGCCACGCCCAACACCCTACAACGACTCCTTCGCCTACTTTGCCGCTGTGGTGCGCGGCGACGTGACTGTGGCCGACACCGACCTTTCTTCGCTTGCCAACAACCTCATCGTTGTCGAAATCCTCAATGCGGCTCGTCAATCGGCGCAATCGGGAGCAACCGTTACGCTTGCTCGCTAAGGTTCTTTTTGTCCTTGCCCACCTTCCTGCCACGCCCTATCTGTTGGGCTGGTTTTTCACCTACATGAGCTTTTTACTGCCTGTGCCACGCTTGCACGAAACAAACACGCTCATTGCTTTTCACCACCCCCAGCCTTCCTATCCGCTGCATATTTTGCTGGTTCCCAAACGGCCGTTAGCCAACCTTTGCGCCATCACCGCCAACGATACCGACTTTCTCACTGACCTCTTTCAAACAGTGAACAGCCTGGTGGAGCAATTTCAGCTTGAAACCGCAGGTTATCGCCTTATTGCCAACGGAGGCAGCTACCAAGAGGTGGCTCATCTCCATTTTCATCTTATTTCGGACGCAGCGGTGACCGAACGTGGGCGTACGAATGCGTAGACGCACCATTGCTTGACCCCAGCCCCATCCTCGTGTAGCATTCCCACAATGTCTAAACGCTTTCCCACTGCAAAGAGTGTATGAAACCATCTACTTTAACCGGAATTTCCCTTACACTGTTGATGCTGCTGCTGGTGTTAATCTCTGCCTTTGTATTTTTGTATCAGGGGCGGCAGGCACTGCAAACACAATATGAAACAACACGCGCTGCTCTGGAACAAAAGCAAGCAGAATCGGAGCTGCGGCTGACAAATTCGGAGGGAACGCGCACGGCGGCTGAACAGAGTTTGATTCAACAAACGGCCGTTGTTGCCACCACCGAACAAAACATGCTCAAACTCGTACAGGAATCGGCACAAAGCCAGCAAACCGTTGAGGCACTACAGTTTGAAACCACTCGCCTGGCAACCGACCTCGGCAACCTGTCCGCCACCCGTGCCGCCACCCAGCCCAACAGCACCGCCCCAGAGCAGCCCGCCATTGTCGAGATTCTGGCTCCTTCGGGGAATTTGCCTGTTACTCAGGGAGAAACCATCGAATATATCGTTGCCGCCAGAGATGTTCAGGGGATTGCGAGCATTCAGCTGAAGTTAAACGGCCGTGTTATTGCCACCGCCGAGGGTCAAGGCAGCACCTTCTTAACCCATAGCACCCAATTTCCCTTCCTCAACAGCGGTCCTCAAACGCTGGAAGCCGTCATGACCAACAGTTCGGGTGGCATAACCATGTCAACCCCCATTCGGATTGAAGTTGACCCCGCCGTAGAAAATAATTAGTCAGCTTGTGTTAGCGACAGCATGTTGCCAGAGGGCGTGCGCCAGTTTGCCGGCAAAGGCCGGAATCGCCGAATCAGACTTGGTTAGGGCGAGCGGTATGCCCTGTGTTAAAGCCAGCATTTGGTTGGCATCGTAAGCAACTTCCAGCGCAATGCGGGCATCAAGGCCCCGCTCAACGGCCGTTTTCGGCAACTGTGCATCGGGTGCCACGTGGTTGAGAATAAACAAACGTTGTCTAGGTTTAATCTGGTGTTGAGTTAGCACCTGGCTAAGCTGAACGGCTGTTTGTACCGACACCAAATCTGGTGTCAGCACCTGGAACGCCATATCCGCCACGCTCAATGCCGCCCGAAAAGCCGCGTTCACCACCGGCGGCAAATCCAAAACCGTCACCGCCGTCTGCTTTCGCAGCACATCCACTACCTGCTGCACCATTTCGGCCGTTGGCAGCATAGGAGCGTGCAGTGGGGCTGGCACCGGCAACAGCCGCACCCCGGAGCTATGAACCCGCGTGCATTCCAACAATCCCGCCCAATCCAGTTCCCCCACCATCGCCAAATCAACCCAACTCGATGGAGCCGGTAAACGAAAGTGCATCAGGCTTTGGCTGCCTAGGGGACCAAAATCAACCAGACAAATCTCCTGCTGGCTCAGCCGCCGCAGAGCCGCCGCCACATTCACCGCCAATGTGGTTTGCCCCCGCCCGCCGCGCAACCCGTAGAAAGCCAGCACCAACCCGTTTTGCTCTGCGGACATACCCTCACCCTGTCGGTATAATAGGGCATCAATGCGATCCATCAGCTCTTGGAAAGAAACTGGCTTGCTCAAATAATCATCTGCGCCACTGCTTAACGCGGTTTGGCGGTCAACCTCCTGCGTCCGCGCCGTGAGGATGAGGATGGGCAAATCTTCCAACCCTTTGGTGGCGCGAATTTGCCGCGCCAGGTCGTGGCCGTTGAGATAGGGCATCATGACATCCAA
>JAGQGA010000688.1 GCA_020432595.1 Anaerolineales bacterium
CGACGAATAGCGGTGGTAATTTGCCTGATGGGGTTTAGAAACGTTTCTACGGTGTAGAGGGTGAGGGTGGCAAGGGAGATGAGAAGAAAAACGGCCGTTATTCCCACCCAACGCCCCACACAGACCACACTCCCCAAACAGTCAGGCTGTCGCAACGCAAGGAACAACGCGCCCATGGACACAGCAATGACCAGCAGGTACGGAACAACGATCCGCCAACGAAGTTTCAGCATCTATCCACTGAAAGAAGCTCAACTTTTGCCCATTGCA
Organism: Anaerolineales bacterium; assembly: GCA_020432595.1. The sequence continues at coordinate 271 of JAGQGA010000688.1, forward strand.
AACAGCAGGTACCTAGATCAAGAGTTGAACTTCTTGTCTCTTTCAGCAGGCTCATCCGTCAAAACGATAGCCAATGCCGCGCACCGTCACAATGCGCTCAGCCTGCGCCGGGTCTGGCTCAATTTTTTCCCGCAGCCAGCGTACATGAACATCCACCGTGCGGCTGCTGCCATCAAACGACCAGCCCCACACGCGCTCCAGAATCAGATCCCGCGACAAAGCAATCCCCTGATGCCGCGCCAAAAACAGCAGCAAATCGTACTCCTTTGGTTTCAACCGCACGGGTTCTTGCTGAAGCCGCACCTCACGCCGCCCTTGGTCAATCACCAAATCGCCAAACGTGAGGGTATCCGGCTGCTGCATGTCGGGGTCAGCTTCGCCGGCCGCACCGGGTGCAGCAGCAAACTCTTCACGCAGTAAATCTACACGGCGCAAAAGGGCTTTCACCCGCGCCGCCAATTCCCGCATACTAAAGGGCTTGGTCAGGTAATCATCGGCTCCCATCTCCAATCCTACAATTTTATCCACCTCTTCGGTTCGGGCGGTGAGCATCAAAATCGGGACGCTTAACTCCTTGCGGAGAATGCGGCAAACTTCAAAGCCATCTATACCGGGGAGCATGAGGTCGAGCAGAATCAAATCGGGTTTGCCGCTGCGGGCAATTTCGAGGGCAGAACGGCCGTTTCCCGCACGCAGCACCTCATACCCCTGCATAGACAAGTTATAATCCAACATTTCCTGTAGCGTCAGGTCATCTTCTACAATCAAGACTTTATGTGCCATAATTGCTGTTGTAACAGTGAAAGATGGCAACGTCAACCCCTTGATCTGTTAACGTTTTGTTAAGGATCCTACCGCTCGTCCTGGTGAGGGTTGAGCAGGCACCTAGATGTATTGCCTATTTCGTTAAGACTCCCCACGCAATACGTCTCCGCTTGTTTTTTCACCTTAGCAATGGTCTAATCTGACAACCTATGAAAATCACAAAACTCGAAACCTTTTTTGTCAAACCACGCTGGCTTTTCCTCAAAGTCCACACCGATGCCGGGATTGTGGGGCTGGGTGAACCAATTGTGGAAGGGCGGGCGCAAACGGTGGCAGCAGCGGTGCAGGAAATCGGCCGTTACCTCATCGGCCAAGACCCGCGCCGCATTGAGCATCATTGGCAAGCTATTTATCGCGGCCAGTTCTATCGCGGTGGCCCCGTTCTCACCAGTGCCCTCTCCGGCATTGAGCAGGCGTTATGGGACATCATGGGCAAATGGCTGAGGCAGCCGGTGCATGTGCTGCTGGGCGGCCGTACCCGCGACAAAATCCGCATGTATGGCTGGCTCCACGGCGACACCTATGGCGAATACATTGAAAGTGCCAAGGTGGGGGTGGACGCTGGCTTTACGGCCTTCAAAACGGGCATCGTGGGGCCAATGGACATTGTGGATACCCATGCCGTGCTGGAAGCCAACGTACAGCGCTTTGCCGATTTGCGGGCGGCGGTGGGCAAGGATGTGGACATTGGCATTGATTTTCATGGGCGGGTTAGCCCGGCGATGGCGGTGCGGCTGGCGCAGGCGTTGGAACCGTATCACCCGATGTTTATTGAGGAACCGGTGCTGCCGGAAAATGTGGACACGATGGTGACGGTGGCGCGTTCGACGACGATTCCGATTGCCACGGGCGAACGGCTGTTTGCCAAGTGGGGGTTTCGGGAGGTGCTGGAGAAACAAGCGGCCGTTATTTTGCAGCCGGATCTTTCCCACGCGGGCGGCATTTTGGAAACGAAGAAGATTGCGGCGATGGGTGAAGTGTATTACGCGGCGGTGGCTCCCCACTGCCCGCTTGGCCCCATTGCCCTGGCGGCGTGCCTGCAACTGGATGCGTGTATTCCCAACTTTTTGGTGCAAGAGCATGTGACGACGGGTGAGGGGTATCTAAAACGGCCGTTTTCCATCACCGACGGCTACATCCCCGTGCCTGAAGAACCAGGGCTAGGCATTGAATTAGACGAAGACGCGCTGGCCGACAAACTTGATGACGGCTCATGGGAAACGCCACGGCTGTGGCATCGGGATGGGTCGGTGGCGGACTGGTAGGACAGTAATCGGGAATCAGTACACAACTGATAACTGATTCTTAACGACGTGCGAAAGGTCGTTTTATGGTATGGAGCGAAACGCTAATTCGACAAGTCTTGAGAGGGAAAACAAACGGCCGTTTTCCCTCTCTTCACAACTGACTAGCGCAACCAACCCTGCTAGAATTCCGTGCCATGACTCTTCTAAACAATTCCCACGATTTCACGACCCACGCCATCCACGCCGGCCGACATCCGCACAGTTCGGCCGTTCCCATTTACCAGGGCATCAACGCCCCCATTGACGACGGCTCGACCAAGTATATTAGCGAAGTTGGAGCGGTGGGGGGACCAACGGTGGCGGCATTGGAAACGGCCGTTTCCACCCTCGAAAGCGCCAACTGGTGCCTCGCCGTTCCCTCCGGCATGGCCGCCATCAGCCTCACCCTCCTCGCCCTGCTCCAGCGCGGCGACCGCATCATCGCCCACCGCTGCATCTACACCTACGCCACCCACTTCCTCAACCAAGACCTCAGCCAAAAATGGGGCGTTGAGGTCGTGTGGGTAGACATGCGGAATCTAGACGAACTGCAAGCTGCCTTGCAGCAACCCACCCGCCTCGTCTACTTTGAACCCATCGCCAACCCCG
>JAGQGA010000689.1 GCA_020432595.1 Anaerolineales bacterium
AAACCGGCAGTGCCACCACCGTCGCGCTGCTTGGCTTTTTCTCGTTTGGCCCCTACGTTGTCGTCAGCCCATTTGCCGGGGCATGGGTAGACCGGCTAGATCGGCGCTGGGTGATGATCCTGGCCGATTTGGGTGCAGGGGTCATGACCATTACTGTGCTGCTGTTGTTTGCCAGCGACCAGCTACAAATTTGGCATCTGTTTGTCGCCCAGGCATTGTCAGGTACTTTTGAAGCATTCCAGCTACCAGCCTACATTGCCGCCACCAGCCTGCTGGTGCCCAAAGCGCACTATGCCCGTGCCAGTGGTATGCGCTCCATCGCTGAGTCGGGGTCGCAAATTGCTGGGCCGGTGGCAGCTGGGGCATTGTTGGCGTTTATCCACATCGAAGGAATTATGCTGCTTGATGTGGCGACCTTTCTGGTGGCGATGGTCACGCTGTGGTGGGTGCGGATTCCCAAACCCAACGATGTAGCTGCCTCATCATTGGCCTCGGCCAGCCCAGCAGCCGAGGTGGGTGAGCTGGCTGAACTCCCCATGAGTTCTATTTGGCAGGATGTGCGCTTGGGTTTTGACTATATTACTCAGCGGCGTGGGTTGCTAGGGTTGCTGCTCATTTTTGTTGGCATCAACTTTTTTGCTGCGCTGACTTACTTTGCCGTTTTACCGGCACTGGTGTTGGCGCGAACGGGCAGCGATGAACACGCTTTGGCACTGGTGGAGGCGGCATTAGGATTGGGCGGGGTGATTGGAGGTATTATTTTAAGCCTTTGGGGTGGCCCTCGGCGCAAAATTCATATGGTGTTGGTGGCAACGGCCGTTTCTTTTTGGGCGGGCGATCTGCTCTTTGCCACTGGGCAGACGGTGGTCGTGTGGATGATTGGGGCGTTTGCGGCGGCGTTTTTTGTACCGTTTATTGTGGGGGGCAACCGCGCCATTTGGCAGGCAAAGGTGCCAGCGGCCATTCAGGGGCGTGTATTCTCGGTGCAGGCGATGTTGCAAACGGCCACGATGCCGTTGGGGTATTTGGTGGCAGGGCCGCTGGCGGATTGGGTGTTTGAACCGGCGATGGCGGTTAACGGCCGTTTAGCCCCCACATTTGGTTGGCTGGTGGGCACGGGGCCAGGGGCAGGCATGGGGCTGATGTTTTTGGGAACGGCCGTTTGCGGCACGCTGATGAGCCTGAGTGGGTATTTATTTACGGCCGTTCGTCATGTTGAGATAGACCTGCTGGATGCCGTTTAGTTTGACATGGTGGGGTGCGTAGCAACTTTTGTTACGTACCCCGCACCGTATTGGCTAAATTACCCCATAACGCCAAACCTCTCCATCGAAAAGGCGCAGCTTGCCGCGCCCTGTCAGAAAGTCAAGATGGGCGAGGGTTTCGGCCACGGCAAAGCGGACTTCGTGGATGGTGAAGTTTTGGAATTTGAACAGCTTGAGGGCGATGTCGTAGACGGTGGCGGAGGGGGAACCATTGCTGGCGAGGGAAACGGCCGTTAATGTCTCCTCCAACCGCTGTTCATGATGGTGGCGCAACTCGGCCAACCGGCCGGGCAAATCCGTAATCAGCGAGCGATGCCCCGGCAGCCCTAGCCGCACCGCCAGCTTGTCCAGTTCGGCAAACGAGTTGATGTACCGTTCCAACGGGTTTGGCTCCCCGTTCGGCCACAGACTAATGTTGGGGGTAATTTTCATCAGGATATGGTCGCCGCAGAGCAGCAGTTGGTCGGCTTCGTCGTAAAAAACAAGCTGACCATCGCTGTGGCCGGGCATGTGCAGGGCGCGGCAGCGGCGATTGCCCAGCAGCAGTTCGCTGCCTGGTTCAATCAATTCAAGCTGTGTGGGGTGGGGGAAGGTTCCGGCGCGGGTTTGTCTGGTCGCTTCGACAACGGCCTCATTTTCCGCTTCGCTTAAGCCACACCGCCGCCAATGGACTTTGGAATCCATTAGCCAAACGTCATCGGTGGCTGACCAAATTTCGGCCGCCATTTCCGCTTCGCGGGGCGACGCTTTTACAGGGGGAGGGGGGGCACCTGCGGTGGCAGCTAACTGCTGCAGCCAGCCAGCCATGCCGTAATGGTCGGGGTGGGTGTGGGTCAGCACAATTTGCTCAATGTTGCCGGGGCTGATGCCCAATTCGGTGAAGGCTTGCTGCCACACGGGGCGGGATTTGCTGGTGTTGAGGCCGGTGTCTACCACCGTCCAGCCGTTGCGCCCGCGCAGCAAATAGCAGTTGACAATCCGCAGGGCGTAAGGCAGCGGCAGTTGAATTTGAATAATGTCGTCGGTGATGGGGAAAATGTGACCTTCCATGGGGTAGTTGAGCGGTTATCAAACTGTTTAGATAGGGTTCACAAGCCAATTTTTCCTTGTGATTTTCTATTACAAATGTTGATTACTGCTATTGTGTCGTATGCCGATCTGCTGTAATGGGCAGAAAGAGTGTGGCATTGGTTGTGTGTACGTCAAAGTGATAAAGTCCTGTGGATCCCACCATGATGAGATGGTTGTTGTGAGCATTGATAGTACCATCAAGACTTTTTGGTTTTGAACGAACGGCCGTTACAGCTAACATATACAGATCAAAGGCTAACAACTCTCATCAGTAAGCAGATAGAGTTCCGTGTTGCCCGTCCCAATTGCACGTAGATTATGGCCTAAATTAACAGTTTCGACCAATTGGGGATCCGTGTGGAACAAACTGATAGTTTGCGTAAGTAAACCAGCAGTTTACAATGCAACTTGCATTCATTTGTTGGTGCGTCCTGCCGTATGGTGCCTCCTGTTGCAGAAAAATATTTGCATTATCGCGTGACATAAAGTGCTAATAAAGTTTAATTTGAATAGTGGGCTTGGGGGATTTCTAACCCAAAAAATTATCTTTCCCAAATCTGACAGCAGATGTCGGCAGTGGTGTCACTTTACACCCTATAATGTACCAGAGATTAACGGCAAAGATGCACCACTAGTTAACGGCAAAGATGCA
>JAGQGA010000068.1 GCA_020432595.1 Anaerolineales bacterium
GTGGCTTCGCCTTCCAGCGGTGCCGGCCGACTGCGCGGGTGCCAGCGGGGTTGAAAACGGCCGTTTGCCAAATTCCCCGCCACCAATGCCGAAATCACATCCCAGTTTTCGGCGTGAACCACCGGCAGCGCCCCGGTTGGGGCAATGGCTTCCAGCGAGCGCAGCAGTTGGCCGTCGTGCAGCCGCAGCCCGTAGGCCATGTAGAGCTTAAAGCTGGCGCAGCCCGCCGCCGCTACTTCGGCCACCTGATCGAGCTTGCCCATGTCGGTTGGTCCCAGCGTCATGTGCAGCCCGTAATCAACCACCACGCGCTGGTCGGCCAACGCCTGCCGCGCTGCCAATGCGTCCAGCAGCCGTTCATTGGGTTTGGCTTCAACAAAATCAATAACGGCCGTTGTGCCCCCCATCGCCGCCGCCCGCGTGCCGGTAAAAAAGTTGTCGGCCGAGGTGAAGCTGCCGATGGGCATTTCTAGGTGGACGTGAATGTCCACCCCGCCCGGCACCACCAGCTTGCCCGCCGCGTCAATCTCGCGCTGCCCCACCAGCCCCTCGCCAATGGCGGCTATTTTTTCGCCGCGAATGGCAACGTCGGTTTGGGTGGTGGAAACGGCCGTTACCACCGTCCCGTTTTTGATTACTAAGTCATACATCATGGCACCAAAAAGCGGCAAGGGAGCGGGGGAGCAGGGGAGAATCTCCTCTACTCCTCTGCCCCCTGCTCCCCTGCCTACACATATTCCCCCACCACCCCCTGCAACAGTGCCACATTCGCCCACTCATTCCCCGTCCCGTCAAAAATCAACGAATAGGGGCCATCAAACCCGGCTGCCTGCGCCAGCCCCAGACAGCGGCCAAAATCTCCCATCTCAATTTGCCCCGGCTGGATGTATTGGGCTTTGGCGTGGGCGGAATCGGCGTAGGACAAAATGGCTGCCAGGTCGTCATATTTGTGCGCCCCGCGAAAGTTGCCAAAGTCGGCGCACAGCCCCACTTGCCCTTCGCACTGTTGCAAAATTGCCAGCAGGGGGGTGGCTGTGGTCGTTAGCTCACGGAAATTTTCGGTAATAATGGCGACGCCGTGGTCTTGGGCAAAATCTGTCAGCGACAGCAACTGCCGTGCACTAAGCTGTACCTTTGGTGCATCATGGATTGGTTCTATCGCGTCAGCCGCCTGCATCCCGGCAATGACCCGCGCTTTGGCTGCGCCGCATTTCCCGGCTATCTCCACCCAACGGCGAATCCAGGCCATGTCGGCTTCGCGCCGCGCTGGGTCGGGGTGGGTGATGTCGCCATCGTCAATGAGGATGCTAAAGAGCGACACGCCGGCCGCTGCCAGTGCCCCGCGCAGCTCGGCTAGATAGCCGTCGTCGAGGCTGGGCAGGTGGAAGTGGCAAATTTCCAGGGTGTGGATGCCGCGTGCGGCCAGTTTTTCTGGCAGTTGCAGCAGCTTTAGTTCGCCAAAGGTGTTGTCGTCGTCGCGGCGGGGAGCAGGGGTGGCACGGTAATGGTTGTACACCTCGCCCAGCGCCCGGTGCAGGCTCCAGCTTGAAATAGATAGTCGTGGCATGGTTCTCCTCGTCTTAGGCCAAAGCCAAAAATAAATGATCCGAAAAAGTAGTGTTTTTGGCTTTGGCTCACGGCTTTTTTAGCTTGAGCGGGGGTCATTATTTTCTTAAAAAAGCCTTATTTGGGTTGCAAGCATTTTATCCTTTAAAAACCATCTCTCCTGCCCGCATGACCAGCCGCGTGTGGCGCAATGCCGCCACATCAACCAGCGGGTCGCCTGTTACAGCTAGCAAATCAGCCTGTTTACCCACGGCAATGGTGCCAATTTCTGCTTCTAGCCCCAAACAAGCAGCGGCCGTTTGCGTTCCGGCCACAATTGCTGCCATCGGCGACATCCCTAACTCAGACACCATTAACTCAGGAATCAGCATATAGTCATCGGCGTGGATGCCAATGACCCCGGCATCGCTGCTGGCGGCAAACTGCGCCCCGAAAGCAAGCATTTCGCGCATCACGGTGTTGAAGCCATCGCGCCACGCCATACGTGCTTTCATGGCCGCATCGCCCTGCTCGGCCATGCGATAGCCTACGACGTTGGTGGGGCAAATGTAGATGCCTTTTTCCACAATTTGCTGTGCCACAATGGGGTCTACCTGGTAGCCACCGGGAACCATAAAAGAGCAATGCTCGATGCGGTCTACTCCGGCGTTGACGGAATAGCGCACGCCGTCGGCGGCGTGGCAATGAACGGCTACGCGCCTGCCCAGCCGGTGGGATTCTTCAACAACGGCCGTTACTTGCGCCTGATGATAATGACAATTTAGCGGGTTTTCACTGCCTCCCTCCGTCACCATCACCTTGATTAAATCCGCCCCCGCCGCCACTTGCTCGCGCACCGCCTGTTTGATGTCATCTTGCTCCCCCACCAGCTTGCCAAAGACATAACCGTGGCCGCCCGGCGGGGTAATGGCAGCCCCGCTTGCCAAGATGCGCGGCCCGGTAATCACCCCGGCGTTGATGGCGTCACGGACAGGAAAAATGACTTCGTTAAGCGAACCACAGTCACAAGCAGTGGTAACGCCCACGCGCAGCATTGCCTGGGCATGGCCTACAGTCCGCAGAATGCGAGTCTCGTTGCTTTCGTCAGGGTGATAATAATGGTAGCTGGTGGGGTCGAAGCTGAGATGGAGATGGGTGTCAATGAAGCCAGGAAGGAGGGTGGCATCGCTAAGGTCAATGACGTTGGCATTAACGGCCGTTTCTCCCCACGGCACAATGGCAGAAATACGGCCGTTCTCCACCACCACACCCATATCCAGCAAAGGCTCACGCCCCGTCCCGTCAATCAGCCGCCCAACTTTTAAAATATTCATCTTTCCTCTCTTCCCATGTCGCTGCTAATCATCACAAGCCACAGGCTGTCAGTAACCTGTCGGCTTTGCCTACAGTCTGTAGCCTATTACCCTTCCCGCTTCCAGGCCATCCGCTCAATAAACCGCTGCACCGGCCGACCCCAGCGGTGCACCTCTACAATGCGCTCGCGGACAATTGTTACCGTAGGGGGAGGTGTTTCAACTGGAATAGCAGGGGTCTGAATGTCTTCGGCCGGCGGCCGGCGCACCAGCGATAGCCCCGCAGACGGCCGATTCAGCCGGTCTTCCAGCCGCCGCCGCGCCCACGCCAGCGTAGCCTCGGCCAACAGAGTTGCCAGGCTCACTGCCAGCGATACCCCCACCTGCTTCACCTGCTGCACCGGCAGCCGCGTCTTGCCAATCGTAATATGACTTCCGCTGCCTGCCTGCGTCACCAGCGCATTCCGCTGCAATCGCCCCCCGCACTGTCCACAAAATTGGTTAATGGGGTCATTACCAGCGCGGCAGCTTGGACAAATAATTTCTAGCATAAAATGGTTCCTTACCTGTCAATCCATCGTCATTCGCAAAACTTATTGTGCCTGATTCCCCGACGCATGGCAATAGGCGAGGCGTGAAAGAGGCCACAAATAAATGATTGATTCAATTAGCCACGATTTTAGGCAGAGTTTATTTGGTTAACAGGCAAAGAAATGGTGAAAATGGCTCCGCTGCTGTTGGGGGAAACGGCCGTTACAGTTCCATGATGCAGCTCCACAATTTGCTTCACAATTGCCAGACCCAGCCCGGAGCCACCACTATGACGGTTACGCGATTTGTCGCCGCGCCAAAAGCGGTTGAACACATAGGCCAGATCAGCGGCAGGAATGCCAGGGCCGCTGTCAATGACAGAGAGGTGGATGGTTTGTTTTTCCCAAACGGCCGTTACCCGCACCCGTCCCCCCGCTGGCGTATGGCGCACCCCGTTGGCAACCAGGTTGGTCAACGCCTGCTGCACCCGATCCGCATCAGCTGTGATCATTAACGGCCGTTCCGGCACATCTTCCACCAGCTTCACCCCGTTTGCCTCAGCCAGCGGCAATAGCAACGCCACCACCCGCCCAATCACCTGGCGCACATCTACCGCTGTCAGCGTCAACGCCAACTGCCCCGAATCGGCCAAAGAAAGGAGACGCAAATCGTCAATAAGGCGCGAAAGCCGCTGCACTTCCTCATGCAGTTCGCCCAATTCAGCCGGATTTGGCTCCAGCAGCCCGTCAATCATCCCTTCCAGGTTGGCCTTCATGACGGTAAGCGGGGTACGAAGTTCGTGCGCCACATCGGCCACCATTTGACGACGCAGTTGTTCTTGCTGGGCAATTTTGCCCGTCATTTGGTTAAACGCCTCGGCCACCTTGCCCAGCTCATCCTGCGAGCGAACGGGAACCTGTACTTCGGTTTCGCCGGCCGCCAACGCTTGCACCGCCCGCCGCATTTGGGAGAGGGGGCGCGTGATTTGGTAGAACAAAATGGTGCCTAATAAAAGAGAAGCGACACCGGCGGCCACAACGGCCGTTTGTACCCCCTCTTGCACGTCAGCCAAAAACGAAAACCCCAGTGCCTCTGGCGAAGCCGGTGCCAGCAAATCAAGCAGGGGAACGTTGATCGTCACATCCAGGGGAGCCGGGTTGATCGGTGATGGCTCGATGGGGGGAATGAGCGAACGGCCGTTGCCCAGTTCCGGCAGATCAGGGATGGCAGGCAATTCAATACCATCGCTTGGATAGCGAATAATCAGTTGATTATCCCGAATTTCAATGGCGGTAGAGCCAACGCTCTCCGAAGCAATACGGGTGGGCAGAACATCACGAATGTAGTCGTTGCGCTGGCTAATGTATTGGCTGAAGGCACGGCTGGTGAAGTTGTCTACCGCATTCATGACCACAAACAACATGAGAAAGATGACAATAGCAAACGCCCCCATAAGCCGAAACCAGAGGCTGCGCGTAAGCCAGCGGAAACGCCGCCAGCCGCGCCCCAGCAGTTGCCACAGGCGGCTGAGAATGCGCCAAATGAGGGTTAACGGCCGTTTGCCCCACCGCTGCCGCCGCTCTTTGAGCCTGGTTGCTTTTTTCGGCCGTTTACGCCATGCAAGACGCGGCCACCAGCTAAACGGCCGTAAACCTTTCAATCGCTCACGCATGGCGGTACTCAACCTCGTCCAAACGGTAGCCAACGCCGTAAATGGTATTGATAACGGGCAAATCACCCACCACGTCCTTCAGCTTCCGTCGCAAATTTTTGATATGCTGGTCAATGGCTCGCTCCAATTCCTCATGCGCCCCGCCCTGCACCGCCTCCAGCAGTTGGCTGCGGCTGAGAACCCGTCCTTTGTGGCGCATTAGCGTCGCCAACAGCTCAAACTCGGTCTGGGTCAAATCCAAAAGCTGCTCGTCAATCCAAGCGCGGTAGGCAGCCACATCAAGCTGGAGTGCCCCCGCTTGCAGCAGGTCGCTGTTGGCAAGGCTGCCCTGAGTGCGGCGCAGCACGGCGCGAACACGCGCCACCACTTCTCGCGGGGAAAACGGCTTGCTGATGTAATCGTCGGCTCCCAGTTCCAACCCAATCAGGCGATCCATCTCTTCCGTGCGGGCGGTGAGCATGATGATGGGGACATTGCCGAAGCGGCGCAGGGTACGGCAAATGTCTAGCCCGTCTTGCCCCGGCAGATTGAGATCGAGGAGGATGAGGGACGGCCGTTCTTGGCGAAAGGCGGGAATGGCCTGAGTGCCATCATGAACGGCCGTTACCACAAACCCCGCCTGCTCTAAATAAAGCCGCAGCGTCCGCACAATCCGCACCTCATCTTCCACAATCAAAATCTTGTCACTCATCAGCTTACAAAAATTCTACCACAACACGGTATCAGCAATCATCTGCTTACATCCCTACCGACTCCGGCGACTTCTCCTTTGACTGCTGCCAATGCCGCCGCAGCAGCGTACCGCCCAGCAACATCAGCAGCAGCGAGGCCAAAATGGTGCCAATCCCATCCAGCACATCCCAAACCGTTGGCCCGCGCTCCACAATGTGGATATTTGCTCGAAAATCTGGTATTTCAGGCATCGTTGGCATCTCCGTCATTGTTGGCATCTCCGGCATTTCCGGCATTTCCGGCATCTCCCGCTGCTCGATGCGTGTTTCTATCTGCCGCTCCCAAGCTCCAATCTCCCGCTCAAAAGAATCACTACCATAGATGATGACCCTTTCGGACGATGGGTGCGCCGACCCAATTGCCAACCCTACCAACAGACCCAAACCCATTAAAACCGGCAGCTTTGCCACCCGCCACAGCCGCTTCACCAATCGTTTGCCTTTTGCTTTCATTTGTTGCCTCCACATAATCCATATTTCTTAATGATGATGACCAAAGCATAATCCGCAATTGTGTAGAGAATGTGTAGACAGTTGTTACAGAAGATGTAGCTTTTACACGTTCCCTCCGGCACCGACAGGTTTTTTGTAAGCCGCTCTCTCTACAATACCCAGATAAAAACCGCTATCACGCACCAAATTTGTGCCCAAGTTGATGTATTGTGGAGATTGTATGACTGCTCGTAAAGGTATTCTGTTTCTTTTTATTGTCCTGGCGCTGGCCGCCTGTAACCCCCAAACTGTTGAAGTTACCCGCGTTGTTACCATTCTCGAAGAAAGCGAACCGATTGAGGTCACTCGTGTGGTTGAAGTTGTGCTACCGGGCGAAACCATTGTGCAGGAATTACTCGTTACCCCACGCGGCCGGGGCGAAATGCTAACGCTGCTCTATTGGCAATTCCCTGATCATCTCAACCCCTATCAAGCTGGGGCTACCCCACTCGACCCTTCGGTGCTGGTGCTGGAACCACTGGCACGGTATGACGAAGGGGGGCAGCTTATCCCCTGGCTGGCAGAAGCTATCCCCACGGTAGAGGCTGGCACGTTGGCAGCCGATGGCACCAGCATTACCTGGAAGCTGCGAAATGACATTTTCTGGTCAGACGGCAACCCGTTAACGACCGACGATGTGGCGTTTACGGCCGATTTTTGCCGCAACCCCGACAACGAATGTGTGCAAGCACCGCTGTTCGCGCTGGTTGAATCGGTGGAAGTAGTTGACCCACTAACCGTAACCATTCACTTTACTGAGCCACAGGCTGATCCCTATAACCCGTTTGTAGGAGCGGCTTCACCTGTGCTGCAAAAGATTCAATATGAGGAATGTTTGCAGGATGCAGAAAATGGGTGTGACAAAACCAATCGCAAGCCAGTTGGGACAGGGCCGTATGTGGTCAGCAATTTTAAGAAGGGAGAAACGGCCGTTTTTACCCCCAACGAATTTTTCCGCGACCCATTCCGCCCCTATTTTAGCGAAATCACCATCAGCAGTGCCTACAATGCCACCACTGCTGCCAGTGCCGTGCTAGAAACCGGCGAAGCCGACTTTGCTTGGAACGTCCAAGTAGAGCCACAAATTTTGCACCAGTTAGCACAGCAAGGGTTGGGACATGTCGAAACGACGTATGGCTCCTGCGTCGAGCGGCTAACCATCAACCTGACTAACCCCGACCCGGCACTGGGCGAACTGCGCTCAGTTTGGTCGGCAGAGGCACCCAACCCACACCCGTTTTTAGCGGAAACGGCCGTTCGCCAAGCCCTCTCCCTCGCCATTGACCGCCATACCCTCATCAACCAAGTCTATGGCGACTCGGCTCAAATAAGCTGCAACCTTATTCCCGCCCCCGGTCCCTTCGCTTCTCCCAACAACAGCAGTTGCTTTAGTGCCAACGTCACTGCCGCCAACGCCCTGCTTGATGAAGCAGGCATCCGTGACCTGAACCGCGATGGCGTGCGCGAAAGCAACGGCGTGCCGCTGCGTATCCTGCTCCAGGCCGCCACTAACCCCACCCAGCAAACCATTCAAAGCCAAATCCAGGCCGACTGGGCTGCCATTGGCGTTGCCACCGACCTGCAAGACACGTCGGCCGACAAGCTGTTTAGCACCAAACCCGACGAAGAAAGCAGCTACACCCACTTCTACGCTGACGTGGCGCTCTTTACCGACTGCTTTGCGGGCACCAACCCCACCGACCATATGCAGCAGTGGACGTGTGCCGAAATCCCCACCCCAGAAAACCAATGGCAGGGACGCAACGTGGCTCGCTACTGCAACCCCGCCTATGATGAATTGGCCGGGCAGCTTGCCGCCGCCACGAGCCGCGACCAACAGGCACAGCTCGTACAGCAGCTCAACGACCTGCTGGTGCAAGACGGCATCGTGATTCCGCTGGTGCAACGCGGCGTTGTTTCTGTCCACGCCAACAACCTGCTCGGCGTGCGCCCCAACACATGGGACTCTGACCTGTGGAATATTGGCGACTGGGTGAGAACCATTCGGTAATCGGTAATCAGTAATCGGTAATCAGTGTTCAGTCTGGTTACTGATTACCGATTACTGACCACTGATCACTTCATAATCCGGCGACTGATGGCGGAAATAAGTTTCATACAGGTCAGCATAATGCCCACCGGCCGCCATCAGCGCCTCGTGGCTCCCTTCCTCAATAATCTCCCCCTGGCTTAAAACAATAATTCGGTCAGCGTTGCGAATGGTCGAGAGGCGATGGGCAATGACAATGGCCGTGCGCTGTTGCAGCACCGTATCCAGACTTTCCTGAATTTGCGCTTCAGTCACGGGGTCAATGCTGGCCGTGGCCTCATCCAAAATGATGATCGCTGGCTCTTTGAGCAGCACCCGCGCCAGTGCCACCAACTGCCGCTGCCCCATCGAAAGTGCCTGCCCACCTTCCCCCACGTCGCTATCCAGCCCATTGGGCAATGCTTCCACCCATTCGCCCCAGCCAATTTGATTAGCAACGGCCGTTACCGCCTCGTCCCTCGCCTCCGGCACCGCATAGCGAATGTTGTCGGCCACCGTGCCGGAAAAAAGAAACGGCGTTTGCGGCACCACCCCCAACTGCCGCCGGTAGCTGGGCAAGTCAAAGCTGCGAATGTCGTAACCGTCAATGAGCAGTTGCCCCGCTTGGAACTCATAAAACCGCGCCACCAGCTTGCCCAGGCTCGATTTGCCCGCCCCGGTGTGACCGACCAGGGCCACTGTTTCTCCAGCTTCGATGGTCAGACTAAAATCACGCAGCACTTGCTCTTGCTCGGTATAGCGAAAATCTACGTCTTGGAAGGCAATACGGCCGTTTAAGCGTGGGGGTTGAAAAACGGCCGTTTGCACCACCCTCGGCTCCGCATCCATGAGAGAAAATACCCGCTCGCTCGATGACAACCCCAGTTGAAACTGGCTCCAAAACGAGGCAATCCCCGTCAGTGGGAACCAAAAAACGGCAATCGCTTGCAAAAAGAGAAACCAATCCCCCGCCGACACCTCTCCTGCCAGCGCGCCGCTGCCGCCAAAATAAATCATCGCCACCGTGCCCAATCCAGCCACCAGCAGCAGCAGCGGGAAGACCGCGCTAAACACCAACCCCTGCCGCAGCGTCACCTGATAGGACTGCTCGTTTACCTCGTCAAACTCATCATAAATCATCTGCTCGCGGCGAAAATTTTTGGCAACGGAGATACCGCTAATTGTTTCCTGCAAATGGGCATTGACCACCGCCAACGCTCGCTGCGCCTGCCGTGTCGTCAGCCGCGCCATGTGGCGGAACCCCAACGCTACCAGCACAATCAGTGGCGTGATAGCTAAGGCCCAGAGTGCCAGCCGCACGTTGATGGAAAACAAAATGGCGAGAATGAACAGTACCATCAAAATTTGGCTAAACAGGTTGAGGGTCAGCGTGACAACGGTGGCAAAATCTTGCGTGTCGGACGTGACGCGGCTGACGATGCGGCCGGATGGGTTTTCGTCATAAAACGACATATCCCGCGCCATCACCGCCTGAAACACATCTTCACGCAGGTTAAAGACAACATACCCCACCGCACGAGCCGTATACCATTGGCGCAAAAAGTTAAATGTCCACGACAGCCCACCCGCTAACAAAATCCCTCCCACCAGCAGCAAGATAGTACGCCTATTCAGCGATTCGCTCAGGGCATCTACCCCCCGCGACAGAATAAGTGGATACGCCGCATCCATCACGGCGCTGAGGCAAATCAACCCTGCCACCAGCATCATGCTGCGCCGCTGAGGTCGAAAGTAACCAACAATCCGTTTGATCAGTTCGCGGTCTTCATAGCTGCGGTCAAAGGCATCCGCTTCCAGACCGTCCATAATAAAGCCCATTTTTCTCTCCTGTTATCCGGTATGGATTTTGAATTTCGTTTGTTCTCAGTTACGATCCAGGTTATGGATCACACTTTTCGTGACCTGCTGCTGGCAGGTCTAATTCTCTTTATTTTACTTATTTTACCCGGTCTCATCCCGATTTGGCACCTCGGCTACAGCATGGCAGCGGCGGTGGTGCTAGGTTTGGTAGCGTTGTGGGCAGGAAGAAACGGCCGTTAATCTCCCATCCCCCTGTGCATACCCGCATGACTTCCCGCTCATCCCCCGTCACCATTGTCAACGTTGGCTACCGTTCAACCAACTACTGGGTTATCAGCAACGGCCGTTCCCGCCTATTGGTTGACATCGGCTGGCCCGGCACGCTTGGCACCATGAAAGCCAACCTCAAAAAAATGGACATTCCCCTGCGCGAAATTCGCTACGCCCTCGCCACTCATTACCACATTGACCACGCTGGCCTGGGCGAAGAACTCAAGCGTGAAGGCGTGCCTTTGTTGGTAGTGGATATTCAGGAAACGGCCGTTTCCGTCATGAAGCAATGGACAAAACCCCACGATAACTACGTCGAAATCACCCCCCACGGCAACGTTGTCATCACCTTGGCCCAAAGCCGACAGCTTTTGCGCGACATCGGCATTGCTGGTGAAATCCTGCCCACCCCCGGCCACTCCGACCACTGCGTTTCGCTCCTCCTCGACGATGGCTCCGTCTTCACCGGCGACCTGCCGCCCGAACAGTTTGCCTTTGACAATCCCGTTGCCCTGGCAAGCTGGCAGCAGCTACGTGAACGGGGTGCAGCGCGAGTATATCCGGCCCACGGACCAATCCGAACAATGTGATAAAATAGCGACCAACTCTTCTCATCACAGAGGATATACCAATTCATCTTTTTCTTCTCTTTCTTTGCGCCCTCTACGAACTCTGCGGTTCCAATTCTGAAAACAAGCGTGACACCAACATGGCAATTTTTAACTCCCAAATCTCCACCAACAGCGACACCTTTGCCCAAAACCGGCGCGGCATGTTGGCACTCATTGAGCAAATGCGGCAGCTTGAAGCCCGCGCCGAACAAGCGTCGGCCAAATCAAAAGAGCGATTTGACAAGCGCGGCCAGCTTTTGCCCCGCGAACGGCTGGCGCGGCTGCTCGACCCCGGCACCCCGTTTTTGGAAATTGGCAACATGGCGGGCTATTTGCGCGACAGCGACAACCGCGACCGCTCCATTCCCGGTGCTGGAGTCATTGCTGGCATTGGCTTTGTCAGCGGCGTTCGCGCCATGATTGTTGCCACCGATAGCGGCATCAACGCCGGAGCCATCACCGAAATTGGCGGGGCGAAAATGACCCGCTGCCAGGACATTGCCCTGGAAAACAAGCTGCCGTTTATCCATCTGGTCGAAAGCGCGGGAGCCAATTTATTGGAATACCGAGTACAGCTATTTATTCAGGGCGGAGCGTTGTTCCAAAAGTTTGCCAAGCTCAGTGCGGCCGGCTGCCCTGTCATCACCGTGCTGCATGGGTCGTCCACGGCCGGCGGTGCCTACATGCCCGGCATGAGCGACATTGTGATTGGGGTGCGCGGGCGGGGACAGGCGTTTTTGGCCGGGCCACCGCTGGTGCGTGCCGCC
Organism: Anaerolineales bacterium; assembly: GCA_020432595.1. The sequence continues at coordinate 11,783 of JAGQGA010000068.1, forward strand.
ACCGGCGAAATTGCCGAAGCCGAGGCGCTGGGCGGGGCGGAAATGCACGCCACCATTTCGGGGCTGGTGGAATATTTGGCCGAAAACGACGGTGACGGCATTCGGCTGGCGCGGGAAGTGGTTGCCAAGCTCAATTGGGAAGCCGTGGATGGCAAGTTGTCTACCTTTTCCCCACCGCGCTATGACCCCGACGAAATTGCGGGCATCGTGCCGCTGGATTATCGGCAGCCATACGATGTCAAGGAAGTGCTTGCTCGGCTGGTGGATGGCTCTGACCTGCTGGAGTTCAAAAGCCGGTATGGGAGCCAAACGGTGTGTGTGCAGGCCAGCGTGCATGGAATGCCGTGCGCTTTCATCGGCAACAACGGCCCGATTGACCCCGATGGGGCAACTAAGGTGACGCACTTTATCCAACTGTGCTGCCAAGCCAACACGCCGTTGATTTTTTTGCAAAACACGACGGGCTATATGGTGGGCACGGCGTATGAGCAGAGCGGGATGATTAAACACGGCTCGAAGATGATTCAGGCGGTGTCGAACGCCACCGTGCCGCGCCTGACGCTGATGATTGGGGCCAGTTTTGGGGCGGGCAACTATGGGATGTGTGGCCGCGCCTATAACCCGCGTTTTTTGTTTAGCTGGCCGAATGCGGTGACGGGGGTGATGGGGGGTGAACAGGCGGCAATGACGATGCGGCTGGTGATGGAGGCGAGCGCGGCGCGGCGCGGGCAGACGATTGAGCCAGCGATTTTGGCGGCGCAGGAGCAGCAGATTATTGACCATTTTAACAGTCAGTCGGATGCGTTTTTTACCTCTGGCTGGCTGCTGGACGATGGCCTGATTGACCCGCGTGACAGTCGGAAGGTGCTGGCATTTTTGCTGGCAACGGTGCGCGAGGGGGAGAAACGGCCGTTATTTCCCAATACATTTGGGGTGGCGAGGATGTAAAAAGGGGGACTGGAGATTGGAGATTGGAGATTGATGAAGGTTCACAATCTCTAATCTCTAATCCCCAATCTCTCATCTCAAGTTATGACGTACAACACACTTCTAGTAGAACAACAGCAATCCCGCTGCTTGGTGACGCTGAACCGGCCGGCGGTGCGGAATGCGTTGAGTGGGGAGATGATTGCGGAGTTAACGGCCGTTCTCGACCGCATCGAGCCAGACCGCACCATCCGCACCCTGGTTTTGCGTGGGGCAGGTGGCTGGTTTTGCGCCGGGGGCGACATCAAGCAGTTCCAGCAGCTTTTTCAGGGGCAGCTAACGGCGGAGGAAGTGGCGGCGGAGAACCGAGAAATCGGCCGTTTGCTAACACGGCTCAACACGCTGCCGCAAACAGTGGTGATGCTGGTGGAAGGGGCGGCGATTGGCGGCGGCTTTGGGCTGGTGTGCGTCAGCGACATTGCCATCGCCACCGCCGACAGCCGCTTTTCGCTCAGTGAAACGTCGCTGGGCATTCCCCCGGCGCAAATTGCGGCCTTTGTGGTGCAGCGCATTGGGCTGACCCAGGCGCGGCGGCTGATGCTGACGGCGGCGCGGTTTAAGGCCGATGAGGCAGAGAAGCTGGGGCTGGTGCATTTTACCGTTGCCGACAGCGTAGCCTTGGAAGCAAAAGCAGAGGAGCTGCTGCGCCAAATTGAGCAGTGCGGGGCGCAGGCGAATGGGATTACGAAGGGGATTTTACAAACGGCCGTTTCCCACCCCCTCTCCACTACCCTCGACCTCGCCGCCCACGAATTCGCCAAAGCGATGCGCAGCGACGAAGGGCGCGAAGGCGTGGCGGCGTTTTTGGAAAAGCGTAAACCAAAATGGGCGAACCAGTAATCAGTAACCAGTAAACAGTCATCAGTTGCCTTGACTGTTCACTGGTTACTGAATACCGATTACCGAAAACCATGTCATTTAACAAACTACTCATCGCCAATCGTGGCGAAATCGCCGCCCGTATCACCCGTACGGCGCAGGCAATGGGATATGAAACGGTGGCCGTTTTTTCCGATGCCGATGCTGACGCGCCCCATGTGGCGTTGGCTGACCAAGCGGTACGGCTAGGCGGGGCGGCGGTTAGTGATTCCTATTTGAACGTGGCGCGTATTTTGGTCGCTGCCCAACAAGCGGGAGCCAATGCCGTTCATCCAGGCTACGGCTTTTTGTCGGAAAACGGCGATTTTGCCCAGTGGGTGCTGGATGCAGGGCTGGTGTGGGTGGGGCCGCCGCCAGCAGCGATGGCACTGATGGGCAACAAGGCGACGGCGCGGCAGCGGGTGGCGGCGGCGGGAGTGCCGATTGTACCGGGGTATGACGGGGCGGAGCAGATGGACGCGGCGTTTTTGGCGGCGGCGGAGACCATTGGCTACCCGGTGATGGTGAAGGCGGCGGCGGGCGGGGGTGGACGCGGGATGCGGCTGGTGGGGCAGCCGGCCGATTTGCCAGCGGCATTGGCGGCGGCGCGTTCCG
>JAGQGA010000690.1 GCA_020432595.1 Anaerolineales bacterium
GTCTCCACCCCCAAATCCGCCGCCACCGCCCGCAGCAAATCCACATCCAGTCCAAACGGGTTGCCATTTTCGTCCACCACCTCAAACGGCGGAAACGTCGGGTCAATGCCCACCCGCAGCACTCCCGTCTCCTCTACCCGCGCCCATGTGTCGCCTTGCACGCTGCAGCTGATAACAAGAAGCGTGGATACTAATACAAGAATTAACCAAGCGTTTTTACTTATCTGTTTTACATTCATCCCACACCAGTTTATACTGTAAAGTAAATTGAAGGCAGCTTGAAGCCTGTGAAGGCAAAGGTAAATTATGACATTTGCTCAACCACATACCATTCCCAAGCTACATAAACTTCCCAACACCATGCCGGCCGATGGGTCAATGACCGTTGTGCTTGAAGAAGGTACCCCAATTTTTCGGGCGGCAACGGCCGTTCAGCATCGGATTGAATCTTTACTCGACAAGCAAAAAACAGTTGGCCTCACCCATGAAGAAAATGGCGAGCTAGATGAATACGAAATGCTTGACGACTATCTAAGCTATCTCAACCGCCTGGTTCGCAACCTTCGTCAAGCCGATGACACAACGGTCTAAAATTTCGCTTGCAACACAAAGCAGCGTCCGCAAACGGGCTCAAGGTCTCTGCGAATATTGCCACACCATTGAAAAATGGCAATTAGTCCCATTCACCATTGATCACGGCATACCGCTTTCAAAGGGTGGAACAAACAACGCCAGCAACCTTCCCCTCGCGTGTTTTCATTGCAATCGCTACAAAAGCAATCTTACAGAAGTGCTAGACACAGCAACTAGCACTCTCGTTCCTCTTTTCAACCCTCGGCTTCAGCAATGGCAAGACCATTTCATCTGGGCTAAGGATAAACTTTACATTCTTGGTTTAACGGCCGTTGGCAAAGTAACCATCGAGCAATTGCGCCTCAATCGGGAACGCATCATCAGAATCCGGGCGGCCGACTTACAAATCAATCGTCATCCACCAGTGGGCGATCTTGTTACGGCCCATTCCCCGTAAACGCCTGCACCTCGTCATAAATGGGCTTGGCAACAAACTCTGGCGTGACAAAGGTGTAATAATCCATGTAGCTTTTGACGGGGGCCGGAAAGCGGAAAACCCACAGTGCCATCGTCTCTACATACGGCCAGTTGGCCTCGGCATAGCGCAGGGCATCAAGCGTGTAGGTGATGCGCTGCCCCGGCCGCACTGCCTGCGTCCAGCGCGGGTGGTCGTTCCAGCCCGTTTCGGTAATAAAAATTTTCGTGTCGCCGTCGCCGTGGCGCAGCATCACCTCGCGCACCAACTCCACGCGGCGGAAGTTGAGCAGGTCGGGGGCAGGGTCAAACTCTGGCGGGAAGGTGAGGCCATAGCTGTGAACGGCCAACCCGTCAAAATAGGCGGCAGCCCCCGCCTCGTACAGCCGATCCAAATAGACCAAATCGTTTAGTCCCCAGGGTGAGCCATCTGGTTCCAGCGTCGGAGCCAGCGCCCCACCAAGGATTTGCATGTCGGGATTGGCGGCTTTAACGGCCGTAAATACCACCCGCAGCAACGCCGCATAATCCGCCGCCGTCGCCGGCCGATACCCCCACTCATAGCTCAAATTCGGCTCATTGCCCACAATGATGTAATCCACCTTACCCCGATACCGCGCCGCAAACGCCGCCGCAAAGGTAGCAAAATCGTCATACGCATCGGCATCGAGATAGGTTAGCGGGGTATCAGGGGGACGCGCCCAGCTTGGCGTGAGGCCAATTCGAGCAATGATACGCAACCCTTGGGCGTGGGCGTGGTTGACCACCAGATCGGGGTGTTCCCAGGCAAAACCGCCGTGTTCGGCATGGTAATAAGCCCAGGGGAAAAACTCGACAATGGTGTTGGCTCCCATTTCGCGCACCATTTGCAGCGTCCGCTGAATTTTCCACTCCTCCACCTCATCGGTGAGGCGGGTGTGCACGCCGACGATGGGGTGGGTGGTGTGGACGGTGCGCGGTGAGCCGGGGGTGATGAGAATGGGGGCTGGCTGGATGAGCGACAACAGCAAGCAAAAAGCCAGCAGTCGCCCACCCCAGTTGTAGTGGGGCAAGGTCACAAATTATCTTTCCCGCAAAGGCGCAAAGATTTTTCCCTTTTGCGCCTTTGCGCCTTTGCGTGAGCCAATCTTATGGGCTGTCACGATTCAGCGGCGGTCAGTTGCGGCAGGTAAAAGCTGACCCAACTGTGTAGCTGGTTAAAAATTGCGTCAATACGTTTGGCCAGGGGCGCGTCGCGCTCTGGCAGCGGGGCGGGAACAAAGCGGGGAACATGGCCGAGCCGAGTGAGAATTTCGTGTTCAAGCTGGACGTTGAGGAGCTTGTTTTGGTAATCGTGGATGATGCGGTGGAGCTTGGTTTCGTCGGTGGCGGCAGCCAAACAGGATTGTGGTAAGCGCTCGATGAGGATGTGGAAAGGGAGGCGAGTGGCTTGGCGCAAAATTTGGGCAGGGCGGGGTTTAACGGCCGTTACCACATCCTCCCCCCAATCCAACCCATAGCGCCGGAACACCACATCCAGCGGCGTTTCCTGCGCCAGCACAAGCTGAAGCTGCCGCACCGTTGCCACCTGCAGCCCCGTGCAGTCCGACCCCAACCCAGCGACCAATGTTTGCCAATCCGTTTCACGCAGCAGCCTCCCATCCAGCGCGGCAAAAACCAGCACCACCCGCCCTTGCTCCGTTTTGTAAAGGGCGTGAAGCCCCGGCAGCGGGGCAGCGGCAGGGGAAACATCGTTTACAGCGGGGTACAGGTTGGCTGGCAGTTGGGCAAGCTGCTGGTTGAGCTGGTCGGTGAGGGTGGCAAGGTGAGCAAGTGCCACATCTGCCGTTGCCAGCCCCAATTGCCGCCGCAACCCGGCCAATTCCGCCGCCGACAGCAACGAGGGAGCCAACAGGAGCGACAGTTCATAAAGCTGTGCGGCAAAAT
>JAGQGA010000691.1 GCA_020432595.1 Anaerolineales bacterium
AAAAAACGGCCGTTAACGTCGGCTGGAGCTACCCAAATCCCACCCCTCCATTTGCCCCCCTCAAAGAACACATCGCCTTCTATGCCGCCCCCATGGACAAATGCACCGTTGACGGCGAGTCCGTTCGCCCCCAGCCAGGCCAATTTTACGGCGGCTGGATCACCAGTGACATTGTTGGCCCCTTCAAAGGGGAGCCAGGCAGCATGGGCTGGTAGGTGAGCAGTCTAACCCACCCGAACCAGCGAATTCTTGTCCGCCTGCGCTGGCGCTGGGCCACGGTAGCCGTCATTTGGACGACCGTTTGGCTGCTCATCTACTGGCAACTCCGCCCCATTTGGCCCCACGCCAATCAATGGCTGCTCCTTTCCGGCCTTATGTTAGGGTATGGCCTATGGGTGCTGTGGCGCGGTTTGCCACAAAATCACCGACCTGGTGAAACCACCTTGCTCGATACCTTCGGCATTGGCAACCAAACCACCCTGCTGCGCGGCCTGATGCTGGGGCTGCTGGCGGGTTTTCTCTTTGCCCCCTGGCCCCTGCGTGGTCTTGGCTGGTTTATCGTCCTGCTCTACACTGCTGCCGCCGTTGCCGACTATCTTGATGGCTATTTGGCGCGGGTGAATAACCATGCCACCGGGCTAGGAGCCATGTTGGATATGGAGTTTGACAGCATTGGGATGCTTGTTGTCATCCTGCTGGCAATCTCCTTTGGGCAGCTTCCCTGGTGGTATTTGCTGTTGGGATTGGCGCGATACTTTTTTGTTTTTGGCCTGTGGTGGCGTAAAAAGCGGGGATTATCTGTGTACGATATTCACCGCAGTGCCCATCGCCGAGTTTTTGCCGGTTTCCAAATGGGGTTTATGACGGTTGTGCTGTGGCCGATCATTCCCCGTGCCGGGGCGTGGCTGGCGGGAGTCATGTTTGCCTTGCCGTTGGCACTGGGTTTTGGGCGGGACTGGCTGGTGGCGGTGGGCAAACTTGATCCCACCAGTGCCACCTATAGGTACATTCAGCAGCCGCTCTACCGCGCTTGGGCATGGTGGCTGCCGCCGCTGTGGCGGGTGCTGTTATTGGTAAGTATGGGGGTGATTTACGGCCGTTTTTCCACCTTCCCCCCGCTTGCCTGGGTTGATCTCTTTCGTTCCTGGCATCTCCCCTGGCCGGCCACTCTTGCCGGACTTGTTGTGGGTCTGGGCGGCCTGCTAACCATCACTGCCTTTCTTGGCATTCTGCCTCGGCTTTCCACCATCATCCTCATGATTCCCCTGGCCTGCGAAGTCATTACCAATGGCCTGACATGGCCAAGCGGTGTCGCCGTGACGCTGGGCATCTGGTTGATGATGCTTGGCCCCGGCCGCTGGGCACTGTGGCCGGTGGAGGAGGGGTATGTGCTGCGGCGATTGGGAGGGAGCGGTAATCAGTGATCGGTAATCAGTAATCAGTGACCAGACTGATTACTGATTACCGATTACTGATTACTGATGAGAAATGAAACCATTTCTCTACCGAACCCTCCCCTGGCTGCTGGCGTTGGGGATGCTGTGGTGGGTGCTGCGGTCGGTGGAAGTGGCGGCGGTGTGGGGGGTGCTGCAGCAATTGCGGCTGGACGAACTGATATGGCTGGCGGTGGCGAATGGGGTGGTGCTGTTGACGCTAAACGGCCGTTGGTGGCTCACCCTCTACGGTCAAGGACACAAACTACCCTTTTGGCGGCTGCTAGGTTATCGGCTGGCGGCGTTTGGCCTGAGCTATGTCACGCCCGGCCCCCATTTTGGCGGCGAACCACTGCAGGTGTATTTTTTGGAAAAAGGGGAAGGCGTGGCGCGAGAAACGGCCGTTGCCGCTGTCACTCTCGATAAACTCCTCGAACTGTTTGTCAATTTCACCTTTCTGCTGCTGGGCGTCATTGTCACCATCCAATGGCGAGTGGCACCGGGGCTGCTGGGGCAGCGGGCACTGTGGGCGGCGGGGGTGCTGTTGACCGTGCCGCTGGGGCTACTGCTGGCGTTGTGGGGGGAAAAACGGCCGTTAACCCGCTTGCTTTATCGGTCAGAACCGCTTTGGCAGCGATTGGGCGGCAGCGAAAGCTATGACCGGGTGTTAACCGTAGTGGCGCGCAGCGAACAGCAAATGACCCAATTTTGCCGCCACACGCCGGGGTTGCTGCTGGCCGCGCTGCTGCTGTCGCTGGCGAGCTGGCTGGCGATGTTGGCTGAATATTGGCTGATGGTGTCGTTTCTAGGAACGCCGCTAACAGTATTGCAGCTTGTGGTGACGTTGACAGCAGCGCGGATCGCCATTTTGCTGCTCATTCCGGGAGCGGTAGGGGCACTGGAGGCAAGCCAACTGGTGGCGTTTCAGGCGGTGGGGTTAGACCCGGCGGTGGGCATTAGCGCCAGCCTGCTGATTCGGATACGGGACGTGGGGCTAACAGCCTTTGGGCTGTGGTGGGGGGTGCGCCAGTTGAGAAGGTTGAGCGGAACGGCCGTTTGGCACCGTTTTCATTTGGGTCGCAAATGAGCAAAAGATTAATTTGGCAACTTTGCGTAATAAGCTGTGTTCTGTCGAGTAGTTTTGTCCACATTTTAAAGAGAAGGAGTTCGTATTATGAGTAAAACAGTTAAGTTAGGTTCGATGCAGTATGGGATCATTGTCTTGACAGTGCTGACCGCCTTGATTCATCTGGGCTTGGGGTTTTCCTTTTTAGGTAATGGGGCACTGCCCATCCTGTTCCTGCTAAACGGCATTGGCTATTTGGCACTAATGGTTGCCTATTTCTGGGGTGGCAGCATCTCGGCACAGTTGGTTGCCATGCGCGGTCAAATCCGCTGGGCATATATTGCATTTACGGCCGTTACCATTATCGCCTTTTTTATTATGAACTTTGGCAACTATCAACTGCCAGGCCTAGTAGACAAGCTCATCGAAATTATTTTGGTTGTTCTGCTTTGGCGCGACTAGCACGCTACT
>JAGQGA010000692.1 GCA_020432595.1 Anaerolineales bacterium
GGCTGGTTTGTCAACCGTCAGTGCCAACTCATCAACGACCTGCTCAAGCTGTCCTTCATCCATAACAATGATGGGCGACAGCAAACGGCCATAATAGTAGCTGCTAAAAATATCGCGGTACCGATTGGCAATGTTCCCTTCACGCCCAACAGCATAGGCAGCATCAACCATTTGCGCCACGTCAAGCGACACGCCAAGCTGCCGTGGGGTGTGCGTCCAGCTTTCTTGCGACAGGGGGTCAGTCAGTTGGATGGCTTCTTGCTGGATGTAGGGAACGGCCGTTTCCAGCTTGTCCTCTGCTTCTGACCGCGTTAGCCCGCTCAAATCCACCCCGGCCACGGAAACGCCGGTGTAGATGCGGTTGTCGTGGCGGCTTTGGTAGTTGGCAACCACAATGGCCGTTGCCACCACCACCAGCACTAGGCCGATCATGGGAAAGATAAAAAAGTAGCCGAGGTTACGACGCAAACGGCCATTATTCAGCGAGTTGGGAGGAATTGTTGCCTGCATACTTAGTCTTCCGTCAAAAGATACGGGATTTTAGCGCAAAACGGCCGTTTTTCAGCCAAACTCAGCCACGTTTAATCCAGTAATCAGTAATCGGTAAACAGTAATCAGTTCGCCGTTGCCGTACATGAAGCGGTCGTGAAACGACTTTATTGATTACTGTTTACTGATTACCGGCCACCGCCTCGTCCCACACAAAGCCAAACTCTTCCACAAAAAAGCTGGTAAACGTAGGGTCGTGGACAATGATAATGTTTTCGTCGTTGCGTCGGTTGGCACTGTCGCTAAAGTTGAAGGAGCCAAAAATCACGGTTTCACGGTCTATAATGATAACCTTATGGTGCATGACGCGACCATTGCCATCTTTCCGCACCTCCACATTGGCTATGCCTGCATCCTTCATAATGGTGTAGTAGCTAAATTCAATATCGGCTCCGGCTGTTTCAAACACCCCCCGAACAGGAATACCGGCATCGGCACGCCCTAAAATAGCCTCGCCGATTTGATCATCGGTGAAAGTAAAGGCCAGGATCAAGATTTCTTGCTGGGCGCGGGCAACGGCGCGGGCAATGATGGGTGCCACCTCTTTCTCTGGGGAGAAATAGTTTTCTACCTGGACCCCATGAATCACAAGCTGTTCATGCGGCGTATTGTTGGGGGAGTCGGGGCCAAAAAGCTGCTGATCATACATCTCATCCATTTCGGTGGTGTAATTGGCAGCCAGTTCTGGTGCATCAAAGCGAACGATGTTGTTATTGTTGCAGTAAACGCCGTTGGTAGTGAAGTTCATGGAGCCAACCCAGAGAAAACGGCCGTCTACGATAATAAATTTGTTGTGCATCAGCGCCCGCCGCTTATCCTCGATCACGCTAATCCCATTGCGCCGCAGCCGCCGAATGCTCGACAATTCGGCATTATCTTCATCCGTCACCACCCGCACCTTTACCCCCCGTCCTTCTAGTGTGATGAGGGCATTCACAATCGGCTCGGCATCGAGATCAAAGGCGGCTATATCTACCTGCGTTTCCGCTTGAGCCAAATCAGCAGCAATATATTCGTCCAGCCCCCCGCTACGCTCTTCCTCTGGCGGGCAGGTGGGGTTGGTAAAGTAAATTTCATACCAAGCAGCCGTTGGGTCCGACGGTTCACTTTCGGCTTCGCGCACCGACTCCAACGTTGGCAAGGGCGTACTGCCGGGCAGCGGTTCAACCTTGGGTTGCGGCGTGTCGCCAGGCAAAAGCCCCAAAATATCAACCCCAAAGTAAGCTGCGATCAGCATGATAAGTAAAACAATAACTGCGCCACCAAATCCCAGACTGCGATTTTTCATGATAGATGCCCGGATGATTACCTTCTTATGCGTCTTCGTTATCCAAATCAAAACCCAGCATGAGCAAAAGCTGACGGAATGCTTCTGTTGCGTCCCACTTTGTCCATTCCATCCTGAGCCAGTTTTGTTCACGCCCTTTAACCGCTTCGCCCGTCAACGTCTGCAAATTGTCTAGCAGGCCGTTGACGCGGTTTTTTAGGCTGGCGGCATCGAGTTTGGCTAGTTCGGGGGTTAGCTCCTTGACCTCGGTCATCATGTTGCCAACGGCCGTTACTTGCTTGTCTAACCACGCTTCAACCTCATCTTCTGATAGGTTTACCCCCTGCGGCAGCAACCGCTTCATCTGGGCAACACCCCATTTGAGCAACTGCCCTGCCTGCTCGTCATTCAGCCCGTCCCAGAGACGGCTGTCGTCCATCAACATTTCGGCCGCCTGTTTGTGCAGGCTGCGAAGCCGCTTTTTTTCTTCTGCTGTTGTCATGCTGCATACCCCGGAAGCTGGAGCAAACGGCCGTTTGTCTCCACCAAATGATACGGCAACCACGCCACCCCAAACAAATCCAGCCCAATATCCTTTTTATACGGCGTAATCGGAACCGTCGTTACCTCGGTAGCCACCGCTTCCCACTTGTCCTCAATCGCATCAATCTGCGCCTCAATCTCTGCCTGTAGCTCCTCAATCTCCTTATTCAGCCGCGTAATCTCCTCTTCCGACTCCTCCACATCTTCCTGTGCCCGCGATGTCATCCGCCGCTTGCTCATCGAAGAAGAGATGCTGCGCTTGCGGCCAAAGAGAAAGCCAAAGACCGTTTCGGCATGGGTACCCATCTCCTCACGCTTGCGCCGCGACAAATCGGCCTCGTCTTCGCGCAGTTCACGCTCCTCCCGCGCCAATTTTTCCCGCAGCGCATCCACCTTTTTGCCATAGCTGCCGCGCAGTTTTTCCACCTCAGCATCGGCGGCCGCATCAGCAGCTTCCGCACACTGCTGGGCAAAGGCGGTCGGAGTTACGTCTGGTCCGGCATAAAGCTTGAGCGTTTCGTTGGCTTGCACCGTCAATTCAGCCCCTCGGTAAATCCAGTCCACAAAATCTTTTTGCAGCGATTTGAGCGTGCGCCCATCGCTTA
>JAGQGA010000693.1 GCA_020432595.1 Anaerolineales bacterium
CTCATTTCTTCTCTGTGCCTCTCTGTGTTTTCTCTGTGAAACTCTGTGTAACGTTTTTGGTTCTGGCTTGTCCAGGTTAGGTTTGATCAGGAGGAATTGATTATGCATTGGCAACGTCGTAGTCTATTAATTGCCATCACACTTTTGCTTTCTTTTACTTCCGTACTGTTTGCCGCACCGCAGCCCACATTGTCTCCCCCTGAGCAAACGGCCGACGATTCCACACTGCAAAATGATGAGGGTGCGGGGGTTGATAGCGGCGTATTTACGGCCGTTACCGCCACCGTCGCCGCCCCGTCCCCCAACGATGCCATCACCCGCTCCCGCCTCGTCACCTTCAACGAAAAAGGCCGCCTCGCCCTACCCGCTGCCCCTGGCACAGCCACCCCGGCCATCTTGCAGCTCAACCTGTTTGAAGACGTTGCCCTCACCGCCATCCAAAGCCGTATCGAGCAAAATGCCTCCGGCAGCTACACCTGGTTTGGTCACGTCGCTGGCGTGGCACTCAGCGATGTGATTCTGGTCATCAACGGCCCCCGTATCACCGGCCACATCGCCTTGCCCACCGCCACCTACAACATTACCCCGGTCAAAGGCACCCTCCACCGCATTGTTGAAATCAACAGTGGTGCCATCCTCAGTGGCGAAGACGACTCGCGCATTCCCGAACCCGCCCCCAACGACAACAGAACCATCCTCGCCCCCGAAGCCTCCGATGACGGCTCCGTCATTGACGTGATGGTGCTCTATACCGACGATGCCGTGGCAACCAACGGCGTGGCGACCTTGCAGAACTGGATCGAACTTTACATGGCCTTCACCAACCAGGCCTACATCAACAGCAACCTTGCCCAGCGTGCCGCCCTGGTCTATACGGGCGAAATTGCCTACAACGAACCAGGCGACAACGACACTGCATTGAGTGATCTGACTGTCAAAAACGACGGCAAGCTGGACGATGCCCACACGCTCCGCAACACCTACCACGCTGATTTGGTGATGCTGCTGGTGAACGATGATGGGGATGGCCCTACGGGTAGTTGTAGTGGTCTGGCCTGGGTGCAAACAAACGTGGTACCCGCTGGCGAAAATAACGGCTTTGGCGTGATGGGCGCGTGTTCCTTTGGGTCAGGCGTTTTTGCCCACGAACTGGGTCACACCATGGGGGGCAACCATGACTGGTTTGTTAGTACCGGCACCTCGCCCTATCCCTATGCCCACGGCTATGTGGACACCACCAATCGCTTTCGCACCATTATGTCCTACAGCAACCGCTGTAATGCCCTCAGTATCAGTTGCCCGGAAATCACCTATTTTTCTAATCCCGCAGTGAGCTATCAAGGGGCTCCTGTTGGCGTTGCGGGCAGTACGCCAACCAACTGCACATCTGGGACACAGCCTGGGACAGAGTGCGTGGCGGATATTCGGACGACGTTTAACAATACGGATTCCAATACGGCCGTTTTTCGCAGCAGCCAAAACACCTGGGTTGGCACCAGCACCGACTGGAATGACCCCAACAACTGGACGATGAACGAAGGGCCGCTGGCATCACCAACGGCCGTTCACCGCGTCCCCCGCACCATTGACAACGTGTTTATCCCCACTGCGCCCACCGGCGGCAACTTCCCCACCATCAGTGCCAACGCCGACGTGCGCGATGTCACCATTGCCAACGGGGCGGTGCTAAACATCACAGGGGGCACCCTCAACGTCTATGGCAACTGGGAAGACCAGGGCAGTGGGCAGCTTAACGCGACTGGCGGTACCATTGTTTTCAAAGGTATCTTGCCCCAAACCATCACCAGCAGCGCCACCAGCAGCTTCAACCATCTGCAAATTGGCACTGGCGGCAGCAGCGTAGTCACGCTCAACAGCAACATAGATGTCAACGGCAACCTCACCATGAGTGCTGGAGCCGTGCTAAATGGCGGCAGTTCTACTATCTGGCTTGCCGGAAACTGGGTCGAGAATTCTCCAGTCAACTTTAATGCCGGAACCAGCACCGTCATCATGGATGGCACCAGCCAAAACATGAGCAAAGTAACGACCCAGACCGTGTGGAGCGAAAACTTTAGCGGCAGCGATGGCGTAAGCTGCTGTGGTACAGGCTCCAAACCCAGCGGCTGGACAAACGAAAATACCGTCTGGTATTTTGGCGACAGTGGTGGCACGGGACGGGCCTTTGGTACTGGCAACGGCTGGCTTCACACCCTTGCCCTAAACCTGTCAGCTGGTGTCAACTACAATTTAGGCTTTGATTATGTCAGAGGCACTGGCTCTTCGTTGAATGTGCGCTACGGTTCCGTGGCTAATTCGGCCTCTATGACCAACGTCATTGGGTCAATTAGCGCCACCGGAGCGGCCAGCTTTGCCTTCACTGTACCTACATCGGGTGTTTATTACATTGGTTTCCAAAATGTCTTTGGCGGCGGCTGGTCAAACATTGATAATGTTACTCTGGCCGCAACCAATGGCATGAAGTTGAATAACCTAACCATTGCCAGTGGCACTATCACCGCCGCTTCCAGCGTTCGCGTGAATGGGAACCTAGCCGTTAACTCAGGTGCAACGGCCGATTTAGGCAGCAACGACTGGACCGTCGAAGGCACCGTGACTAACAACGGCACTTTGCAACAAACGCGCAATATCAGTGATGGTTCTGGCAGTACCAGCTATGAGTTCCTGATGCTGCGAAATGCTGCTGGTAGCAGCACCAACTATTACGGGGTGCAAATGACACCGTCGGGTGGGCAAGCCTTGGGCAGCACCACGGTGCAAATCAAGGGCAACCAGGATTGCACGTCTAACGCCGCCGATCCATTGGCGCGTCGCTGCTACAACATCACCCCCAGCAGTGCCCAAAGCGCGACAATCAAATATTGGTTGACCGAGGCCGAGCGCAACGGCCAAACGCAAAACGCGCTCAAGGTGTGGGACTATAACAACAGTGCCTGGGTGCAG
>JAGQGA010000694.1 GCA_020432595.1 Anaerolineales bacterium
CTCACCCGTTCCGAGGCGCAACAACGGCTCACCGACTTTTCGGCTAAATGGAAAGCAGTAGAGCCAGATGTCGTTCATGCCTTTTGCTGGGGTATCAACCGAGCTTTCACGTTCTATGATTTTGATAAAGAGCTATTTGTCCATATTCGAACAACCAATCATTTGGAGCGGTTTTTCCGTGAGTTTCGCGGTAAAGCGGATGAAATAGGTGCTTTTCCCAATGAAAACAGTTGTTTGACCTTATTTTATTTTGTCATGCTGCGCGATCATGCCAAACATGACCGACTGCATGTGGCGAAAACTTAGTGACACTAACGAGATTGGAGATTATGAGCCCTCATTAATCTCCAATCTCCAATCCCTAATCTCTCAATATACAAACGGAATCAACTTCCGCACCCGCTGCTGATACTGGGAATAGTCGCTGAATTTAGCGGCCAGCCATTGCTCTTCGCGGCGGGATTTGATGTCGAAAAAGAGGAAAAGGATGAGGGCGTAGAGGATGACGAGGGTGCTGGCTTTGAGCAGCCCCAGCCCGAAGGCACCGAGGATGATGCCGCTGTAGATGGGGTGGCGGACGATGGCGTAGGCACCGGATTGGACGAGGGTGGAATCGGCTTTGGGGTGGGGAACGGCCGTTAAATTGCGCCCCAACCACAGCAACCCCGCCAACACCAGCCCCGCTCCCACCAACCCAATTGCTAGCCCCAGCCACACCCCCACCGTTGACCAGGGAGCTGACCAGCGGGGCAGTCCCGGTGCCGTTTCCGGCCCAAACGCCACTAGGGCAAACAGTAAGAATTGAATGACCACGTACCCTTCGCCACGCGGCCCTTGCCACCACGGGTGTTTTTTGTCCATAAGCGACTCCTGCGAGTTGTTTCTGCAAGGATTATGCCTGCGTGGCGGGAATTTTTCAAAAAGATAGCCTTTGGTCTAAAGGTGCGCGGCACCGCAGAAGGTGCCGCGCACTTGAATTTAGGCGGCCAGGACGGGTTCGGGGACGGTGACGGGCTGTTGGCGCAGTACCAAGGTGGCGCAAGTGGCTCCGCGCAGTACGCTTTCGGTAACGCTGCCGTGGTACCAGCGGCTGATGCCCGAACGGCCGTGGCTAGTCATGACGATGAGATCTACGTCGTTCAGATCGGCGTAGTACAAAATCGTCTCGGCTGCGTCGCCGCGCAGCAGTTTGACTTCGGTGGTAACGGCCGTTTCCGGCAGCTTCTCCCTCAGTGCTTCCACATACTCCACCGCTTCCCGCTCCGCCATCTCGGTTAGCTTGTGGTAGCTGGCGGGCTGGATGGTAACGGGCAATGGTTCAACCACGCGCAGCAGCGTCACCTGGGACCCCGTGCCCTCGGCCAGTTGGAAAGCGGTTGCCAATGCTGTTTCGGCCAGATCGGAACCATCTAGCGGGACTAAAATGTGGTGATATAACGTTATTGTTTTGTCCATGACCCTGCTCCATATCCGATGTCTCGCTGAGACACGGGATCGATTTTATACTGCATGTGGTCACAAAGTTACAGTTGTGTACAAGTAACAAGTCGCAAGTGGCAAGTTTTGTCGGTAAACGAGACTTGATACTTGTAGCTAACAAGCAAAATGTCCGTTTGTGACCATTGACAACATGATACGGTGATCGGTTGTCGGGCGTGGGGGGTGGGGAGTTGGGGGCGAAACCACGCCCAAGTTACTTTTAGGATAACGGCCGTTATCGCTGCCGGGTAGTGCCCATTGTCACCGTGGGGAAAGGACAAAAATCATAACTGGACATTTGCTGGCAAAGCACGTATGCTATCTTTTGCGTTGCGATAGACCAGCGCTCGTTTCAGAACCTGAACCGCACGGTTGGCGTTCTTTGCGCTCGCTGCGGTTAATATGATAAGGGATAGAACTATGTCTGAGAACCCACGTGTAATGCAGCTATTGGATGATATTAGCGAAAAAATTACGGCACTGCGTCGGGAGTTGGGCGGTGTGGAGCCAGCGTCAACGGAGGCACTGCTGGCGGAAATGGATTTGGAGACGGGGATGATGTTGGTGGAGGAAGAAACGGCCGTTATTCCCCCCATGACCGTTGGCGAAGAAATTGTGGGTGGTGAGGAAACTGAGGCGTTTCCCGACTGCTGCGCCGTGGGCAACGACACCGGCTATTACTGCACCGGCACGCTTATCGCCCCCAACGTGGTGGTAACGGCACAGCACTGCGAAAGTGCCACCCGCGTCTTTCTCAAGGGCACGTCCATCCATGAGCCAGAAAATGGGGAAACGATTCGTGTCGACCGGCTCTATTTTCACTCGGAGGTTGACCTGATGGTGTTGGTGTTGGCCGAAGATGCGACCGTTCCGCCCCGCCACGTGGCGCAGGGGGATGAGGTGTATGCGGCAAAAACGGCCGTTGCGGCCGGCTTTGGTACCGTTGACCTCAACGGCCAGGTTGGTTATGGCCTGAAACGGCAGGTTGAAGTGCCGCTTATTTCGGTGGGTTGCCAGCAAACAGGCGACGACGTGCGCTATGGCTGCGCCCGTGGCCGCGAAGCTGTGGCTGGGCATCGCGGCCTGAAAAAAGATAGCTGCAAGGGTGACAGCGGTGGCCCGCTGTACATCAAGGCCGAGGGCGGTGATGACTATTACCTGCTGGGAGCCACCTCACGCGGGGCACGCGGCGGCTACACCACCTGCGGTGATGGCGGCATTTATGTCCGCGTGGATTTGTGCCTCGACTGGATTCGGGAAATTACGGGAGCTGACATTGGAGGCTCGCGTTTATCCTAGCAACATTGTTGTAGGTCAATTTTGTGGGTAGTTAACAAAAGAAACAGATAAACATGTCATTTCGAGGTCCTACGAGAAATCCCGTCGGCAACGGTCAAGTGAGCGGGATTTCTCCTCGAAGACTCGTCGAAGCAACTGTGATAAAAGTCAAGAGCAAAAAGCGAATTCCGCTAAAATGCTTG
>JAGQGA010000695.1 GCA_020432595.1 Anaerolineales bacterium
TACATATTTACTCCTTTTTACACCAATACATTTCGACAACTTCTTGCAGATTTCCAATACAAAACCTTGACTACCAATACATCTCAAAAACACAATAATTGCTTAACTACCAATACAACATCTGGATTTTGCTGGATGCAGCAACTCACACCCATTGGGCACAACGCATTTACAGTAAAAGCATCACCTCCTTGCTTTGACGCTGTTTATAGAGTTGGTTTGGAAAAGGGTCTTGTCGCGTGTCCACTGTTTGTTTGGGACTGGACGTTTTCGTGCGTCGTTACGATGGGAACTATACTGGCTGGCACTGGCAGAGTAAATAGGATGATAGATATGGGCTGGGAATACTACATACTCAAGTCCCAGAGGGTACGAGCAAGTTGGGCGTAGAACTGCTTAACGGCCGTTTCAAAGCGCCATTTTCGCCACAAAGGCCACCAATTCCACCAATGCAGTCCTGCTAATTCATCCATATCCCACCAGCCAAGCTGGTTGAGGTGGTCGGCCGGAACCGGGAAGTCATACCGCAGTACTTGTTTGATGGTGCCATTTTGCCGCCGTAGCTCCGCTGCCCAAGATTGCGAAGCCAGCGAAACCAGCCCGTCGTTGGCACCCCCAAAACGGTCCTGGCCTTCAAATTGCTGGATAAGATGGTGGGATGGCTGGAGGGCGAGAAAAACGGCCGTTTCTTCCTGCGCCGAGGCCACCACCTGATACACCACCTCATTTTCCGCCTCAAACGGTTCCGCTTCGGCGTTAAACGCTGCGCAGCGTTCAGTGGTCAAATCCAGAAAGCCGTCCGCGTCCAGATTAAACAACAGCCGCAGCAGCACAATGGCTTCCTGCCCGACGTTGTTGGGAGCCAGCCCCCAGTCGGCAAAGCTGGTGCCCAGGTGGGGTGTGCCAATGGTGGTTAGCGAGCGTACCCGTGAGGTCAGGTTGCCCAGGTTGTGGCGAAGTAAATAGCGACTATCTAGCCCCCCCATGCTGTGGCCGATCACATGCACCTTCTCGGCTCCTGACTCCACCAAAATACGCTCGACTTCCACACTTAAATCGTGCGCCCGCTGCGGCAGCCCCCCGGCAAAAGCCACGTTGGTATGGTAAGCCACATAGCCACGTCGCTGTAAATAGCTGCGAATATTGCGAAAATAGTGCAGTTCGTCCGTGGGGAAGGTAAAGCCCGGCCAAATATCAGCCATCGTTTGCCCCAGCACTTCACGTAAAATGTCAAAGCGGGCGATGCCATGCGCTAGGATAATCGGGTAACGATTCACGAGTTAGCCTCCGGCCACCGCTTGGTAAACCCAGACCAATGATCCAGGGAGGCGAGCTTTTGACCCGCAGCCACTTTGCCTAAATCCTCATCAGGGCCATAAACAACAGCATAAGTTAAAGTCTTGATGCGCCCAAACGTTTTGAGGTCAGGTGTGCTGGGGATGCGGCGACGCCAGGTGCCAGTATCCACATAGTATTGTTCACCTGCTGCCGCTTGTCCAATTAACTCAACCGTTGGCCGGTGGGTATGCCCCGCAATAACGAAAAGGTGCTGTTGGCTAAGAATGGTCTCCTCACGGCAGGCATACACAGCTTTGCTCTCTTCTTGTTTATACGATTTCATAGCCCGGTTAGAAAGCCACTGCACCAACCCGTAGGGGACATAGTTCCAAATGGGCAGCCAGACTGCTAGTTTTACAATGAATACAACCATGTCGAGGCCGTGACCACGAGCCAGTTTGTTCAGCCAGCCATGCTCCTTGTTCGGTTGGTATATATCGTCACGCAGTTGTTTGATAACGGGGCGTACCGTTTTTTGCCACAGCGTGGCGGGATCGTAGTTGTTATCGGTTGTTTGTTCGGTTTGGGGGATGTGGAGCAAATAGTTAAGGATGGCGTGTAACGGCCGTAAATCATCAAATTCCAGCACCCGCTTATACAATTGCTGCAACAACTCGTTTGACAAAATTTCTTCATCACCATAGACCTTGCGAAACGCCTCGGAAATCCGCGAAACGATGTCAACGGTGACAAAATCGCCAAAGGGCGGGTCGTCATAATACGCTTGTGGCAGCTTGAGTGGAATTGGGTTCGTTTTGCGGAGGTCGGCGGCAAAGTTGTGATGGTCATATTCGTGGCCGTGGCGAATAAGCACCCGTTCGTTAGGGAAGAGCAGCGTTTGCGGGAATAGGGCACTCTTGCCCGCTTCATCGTCTGCCTCAACCCCTAACAGTTCACGCACCTTTTGCCGGATAGCTGGTGTAGCATTAGCCAACCGATCGTGGTTCCCAGGGATATAATGAATTTTTACCGGGATCGTTACGCGCCTCATGTGGCCTGCTTCGTCTTCATAGGTACGTGAAAACGATTGCTTGGTTGGCTCCACCATGTTGACGTTGAGATAAGTGCCTTCGTGTGCCAGAGCGCGTATGCTTTTCAAAATGGCGTGGACGCTTTGATCATCTTTTTCGTTAACAGTTTTGTCTTTTTTGTCAATGGCGGCCAGAATTTCCAGCACCTTGGTTTCTACGGAGCTTCCTGGTTGAATGTCATTGTTGCTAAGATAGGGTCGGACATTGTCGTCGTTTTTCTGAAACCAGAGGGCGGTGCGATTGAGGTCAAAGATGTCGCCAGCCAAAACGAGATCGATGTGCTGTGCCTTGTCCCGTTGGGCTTGCTCGCGCAGTTGGGTGAAGATTTTGCTAAAGGCACCCAGCGGTATGTTGCGCGGAATATAAATGGCGGGTGGGGCATCGGGGGCGGTATCGCGATAGATGTTGCGTGAACTTTCTTCTTCAAAATGGAGGTCGGAGATAATGACAAGCATGATTTTGTCCTTTGCTAATAAGACGAACGGCCGTTACTTTTTCTATCCTCTATTTTGATAAACGGCCGTTAACCCAACGCTAATCACCCCCTACCGCCGAAAAATACGCAGCAAAATGTTGAGAACAAGAGT
>JAGQGA010000696.1 GCA_020432595.1 Anaerolineales bacterium
CCACTATCGGCCCCATTGCCGAAGCTGGTTTGGTGATGTTTTTGCTGCTACCGGCGGTAACGGCCGTTGTTTCCTGGCTGCGCGGTGTCCTCATTTTCAAACGCGCCACCCCCATTGTCAACGTGGGCATGGCCCTCAATCTGTCCACCACCCTGCTCATTTTGTGGCTGGGCGTTACCAGCCAATGGAACGGCCTGACAACCGGGGCACTGGCACTAACCATTGCTCTTGTTCTGGAATGCGGCTTTTTATATTGGCAAATGCAGCAAAAAATGCAGCAGCAGTTGGTGATGCGTTCGGCGGCATCGCTTTGAGGATGGGTTGATACGGCTTTGTGATTGATTTAGATGTCTTGTCGCAAGCGACAGCAACGATTTTAACTGAACCGTTCGCCTGGTGTCATGTTGAGGTCGGGTCGGTTGTGCTGGCGGATCATACCGCATACGGTGGGTCTGTGGGTGGGCAGGCGCAAGTTGATGCCTTTGCCATTGCCAAATACCCCATTACCAATGCCCAATACCAGCGGTTTATCGCTGCTCCCAATGGGTACAAAAAGGGTGTGTGGTGGGGGTTTTCCCCGCAGGGAGCGCAATATTGGCAAGATCGTTCCCGGCCTAATGCTTCTGCTTTTGCGGGGGCAGATTTGCCGCGCACCCGCGTGAGTTGGTTTGACAGCATGGCGTTTTGTGCCTGGCTGTCGGCTGCGCTGCACCCGTATGTTGACCTGGATGGCAAACGGCCGTTTACCCTTGAAGATGTCACCACTTGGTGCGTTTGCCTGCCCACTGAACCAGAATGGCAGTGGGCGGCGGCTGGGGATACCGGCTGGGCTTACCCTTGGGGCGATGTGCTGGACGAGACCCGCGCCAATTACAATAATCACGCTGGGCAACCAACGGCCGTTACGGCTTACGCCAGCAGCCCAAGCCCTTTTGGGGTGGTGGACATGATGGGGAACGTGTGGGAATGGTGTTTGACGCAATGGGGCAACGACAGCCGCGATGTCAATGGCTATGGTTATCGTGCCAATCGCGGCGGGGCCTGGAATGTGGGGAACCCTGACCATTTGCAGGTCAGTGACCGCGCTTGCCACCCGCCGCGTGGACGGCTCAATGATGCTGGTTTTCGTTGCGTTTTGAGGTATTTGTGATGATTATTTTGCAAACGGCCGTTTCTCTCCATCACTATTCTGAACAGCTAAAAACGGCGGTGTAACGTTCCTGTAACGTTTGATGTGCATAATAGGGGTATGAACAACGACTACCAGGCTTATTTAATCCGGTTTCGGCGATGCCCTGAGGCAAATACGTGGCGAGCAACGTTGGAGAATGCCCATTCCCGCGAAGTAATTCAATTTGCAACGGAAAAAGAGCTGCTGCTTTTTTTGCTACAGCGGTTGTCTGGCTGGCAAGAAAATCGTTCAGATACCAATCAGGCGATGGGATAAATGAGGTTATTGATCAACCAGAACGGCTAATTTTTGCTGGATAGATTAGATGGATGTCGGGGAGGGTGGAAAACGGCCGTTTCCTCCCTCCCCCCGTGCCTGCTCAAAAAACGGCCGTTTTCCCCTCCCTCTCCCATATCGTGTAACGTTCGTGTAACGTTTCATCTGTATAATATCAAAAGCCTTGGACGTTTCATGAGCGAACGGCCAAAACCGTCATTTAGGAGAAACCGAATGAAGCAACGACTAACCAAACCCATCAAAACCATCGCCGTCGTCTTCCTGTTAAGCTGGCTGCTGCTGGCTGCCTACGCCAACACGCCACCCACCAGCGTCAGCGCGGCCCCCTTGCTGCAGACAAGCTGCACCCTGCCCGCCACCGTCACCACCGCCAGCCAGTTGTCCAACTGCATCACCACGGCCAACGCCGGCAGCGGTGGCACAATCACCCTGGGCGCAGACATTACCCTGACGAGCGCTCTACCGCAGATCGCCACTGCGATCACGCTGGAAGGTGCGAATCACGTCATTGATGGGGGCAGTACCGTGCGCATCTTCAGCGTTGCTTCGACCGGAAACTTCACCATTAACCGGGCTACCCTGAAGAACGGCCATGCAGTTGACGGTGGCGGTCTCTCCAACGCAGGCTTTCTGGTTATCACTGAGAGCACGCTTACGGACAACGACGCTGCTGCGGCTGGCGGTGCGATCTACAATGGTTCGGGTGCTTTGGTAGCGGTGGCCAACAGCACCATCTCCGGCAATTCGGCACTCAGTGGCGGCGGCGGCATCTATAGCGCAGGAACGACGCTTTTATTCAATAGTACCGTCTCCGGTAACGAAGCAGGGGGAGCGGGCGGGGGCATATCGCTAACATCTCCCAGCGTATTGACGGCAAGTGGAACGACCTTTTACGGCAATACCGCCTCAGCCGGTGGGAGCCAGGCTGCCGTTTTTGCGAACAGTGGCACCACGGTGCATTTGGCCGGGAATCTTTTTGCGGGCGGAAGCAACTGCGACATCCGTGGCACCTTCAATGATAAGGGCTACAACCTATCGGATGATGCTACCTGCACCAACGGGGCAACCGGCTCCGCCACGAACGTCACGCTGAACTTGGGCGCATTGGCCGACAACGGTGGCTCCACCCTGACACATTTGCCCGGCGCGGGCAGTGCTGCGATTGGCGCGATCCCGAATGGCACCGCGATCAACAATAACACCCTACCGATGTCTTGCAACAATACCACGACGGACCAGCTGGGCAGCCGCCGCCCCCTCAGTGCCGGTATCAACTGCACCAGCGGCGCAGTGGAAGTGGCTCCAACGGTCACCAGCCTGACCATTATCAAGGATGCCAGCCCTGCGATTGGCACCGACTTTGACTTCACCATCAACTCCGCGCCGCTGACTTCTTACAGTGACACGACAATCGGCAAGCCTTTCTGGACACGGCCCAATGAGGGCACTACCTGTACCCTCTCCGCCAATTCCGTGCGT
>JAGQGA010000697.1 GCA_020432595.1 Anaerolineales bacterium
CATTTGCCCAGGAAGACACGACCGCCACGGATGGAACAGCGACGGTGCAGGAACGGCCGTTTGGCTCCGGTGGTGAAGGCATGAACTGTCCCGACGACGGCCTGCGCGATCTGCTGCCGCAAATCTTTGACCAGGACGAAATGGACGCGGTTGTCGCCAATGCCCTGGGCATCACCGTCGAAGAGCTGAATGCCGCCAAAGAAGCTGGCACCCACCTGCCTGACTTAGCTGAGTCGTTGGGTGTAGACATACAAACGGTTCATGATGCGATGCAGGCTTACCGGGAAACGGCCGTTGCCGATGCCGTTGCCAGCGGTCTCATCACTCAGGAACAAGCCGACCAGATTTTGAGCCACCCCGGCCACTTTGGCCCCGGCGGACACCGTGGCCCCGGCCCACGCGGCGGCGAACAAGGGCAGCCCGATGCCAACCAAGGTCAACTCGGCCAACCCGAAACGGTACCCCAAGCATAACCACGCTTATCTGAATCTTCTCCTCAACACAGGCAGCTTCCCAAGTGCAATTTGCACTTGGGAAGTTTGCCATGAGAACAGCTTGCAAATTATCTAAAAACGGATAGTCTCCCTCTATCGCACGTCTGCCCAGACTTGGCTGTCTGGGCGTTTTTTTTGCAAACAACCATTCACTTTGAAATCAGTAGTCGCAGGGTACCTGCCGACAAAATAGAGGTAAATTAATGGCACAAAAACCAACAAAGGTGGCTGACGATGTCGTCGTTAGCCTTGCATACGTTCTGCGGCTCGACAACAACGAAATTGTTGACGAGGCTACCCGTGACGAACCCCTTGTTTATCTGCATGGCTATGGCAACATCATTCCTGGTTTGGAAGAAGCACTGGAAGGTCTGTCTGCGGGTGACACCAAAAAAGTAGTTGTAGCCCCCGAAGATGGCTATGGCGAATATGATGAGGATGACGTGGACGTGATGCCCCGCTCCGAATTCCCTCCCGACTTTGAATTTGAGGAAGGGATGGAACTGGAATTGCATGACCCCGACACCGACGAATATTTTGAAGCCTATGTAGCCGAAATTGATGAAGACGAGGTGACGCTCGATTTTAATCATCCACTGGCAGGCGAAACGCTTTTCTTCGAGGTCGAAATTCTGGCATTGCGCCGCGCCACAGCCGAAGAGCTGGATCACGGTCACGTTCACGAAGATTAGCAGGTAACAAGTAGCAGGTGGCAGGTTTGCCACTTGCTACTTGTTACTTTAGCGTGCTATCTTTATGGCAACATGAAGGGTGTACGCTTTCTTTTTCTCATGCTGTGGTGGCCGCTGGTGGCTGCCCAAACCCCATTTGCCAGCAGCGTCGTGCGCAACGAGGCGTTGGTTCATTTTCCCCAGGACATTGTTTTTCAACTTGACCTTGAGCCGTCGGTGACGCTTACGGAAGCGGTGCTGACCTATGACGTGGCGCGGTTTAGCTGTCTGGAAGCATCTAGCAGCGTGCCGGTGGCGGTGACCGGCTCGCAGTTAGCCTGGACGTGGGTAATGTCTCGCTCTGGTAATCCGCCACCAGGAACGGCCGTTTCCTGGCATTGGACACTCACCGATGACGCTGGCAACCAGTTCAACACCCCCAGCCAAACCATTGTGCTGACCGACAACCGCTTTGAATGGAAGCAGCTCACAAACGGCCGTATTACCCTCCACTGGTATGAAGGACTCAATGTCGGCCCCACCCTGCTGGATGCCGCCGTGGCCGGGCTAACCCAGCTAGAGCAAGAAATGGGTATTCTGCTGCAAGATGATGTCACCATTTTTATCTACGACAGCAGCGAAGCCATGCGCGATGCCATCCTTTACGTCCAGGATTGGGCGGGTGGCGTCGCCTTTGATGAATACAACACCATCCTCATGGGCGTGCCGCCCAACATCGCCGACACCTGGGGACGCACCACCATTCGCCATGAACTCGCTCATTTGGTATTGGGGCAAGTTGGGCGAAGCTGTGTTGGCGGCAGCCGCCCCACCTGGCTGGAAGAAGGGCTGGCCGTCTATGCCGAGGGGGAACCGACAGAAGAGGTACAGCAGGACATCGCCAACGGTATTGCCGACAACAGCTTTGAGCCTGTTCGCAGTCTAAATGGAGCCTTTCCCGCCCACAGTACAGCGGCCGGTATCGCCTATAGCCAGAGCTATAGCGTGGTTGCCTTTCTGCTGGAAACCTACGGGCAGGAAAAAATGCAGCAGTTTGTGGCCGTGCTATCAGCCGGTGAAGATTATGATAACGCATTGGAAACCGTTTATGGCTTCAACGTAGACGGGTTAGAGCAGGCGTGGCGGCACAGCATCGGTGTCGCCGACCGCGCCATTCCTCCCACGCCCACGCCGCTGATGGCGGCTGCCATTCCCACCCTTCACCCGCTTGCTCCACCGCAAAGTTTGCCCACAACTGTGGCTCCAACCCGCAACCCTGAAAATACCGCCCCCGACAGTGCCGCTGGGTCAAATGCCGATACCACGATTTTTCTCGTTGCGTTGACCCTTTGCTGTCTTGGCTTCTTATTGCTCCTGCTGCTAGTCTTTGTCCTTTGGCGCAGAAGCCGTAAGCGGCGCGAAGAGCCATCCATCAAAGATTTCGCAGATGATGCAGATGAGAATTCGTGAAAGCTGCCCTATGTGTGACAAAATCATGACCCACAAACCAACGCTGCAATATTTCATTTTATTTGCTTTCGTGCTGCTGGGCTGCCGCTTTGCGGATGAACTATTGCAGGGAACGGCTGGGGATGTGGGTCAGTATGGGGTGGCGCGGGAAACGGCCGTTTTTCTCCTCGATAGCCAACCCCGCACCCTCGACCCCGCCCTTACTTACGAAGGGCCGGGCGGCGTAATCGGCCATCTTTACAGCGGTCTGGTGCGTCTGGACACCGATTTACAGTTGCAACCAGAACTGGCTGCGGGGTGGG
>JAGQGA010000698.1 GCA_020432595.1 Anaerolineales bacterium
CCAAAGAAAATACTGCCCAATACCGAAAAAATGAGCAGCAGCGGTGGCACCACGGCAACCAATGATTCTCGCGCCAGGGCTGCACCGTGTAGAGTGCGAGCCTCCGGCGGCAGTGCCGGTGCATCTTCAGGGCGACGAATGGCAACATAAACCACGTACAAGGCATATAAACCCGATAAGATTAAACCGGGAAACAACGCACCGAGAAACAGATCGCCGACGGAAATACCAACTTGGTCGCTTAGAACCACCAACACCAAGCTGGGAGGAAGCAGTTGCGCCATCGTCCCGGAAGCGGTGATGATGCCCGTTGCTAGTTGGTGGTTGTAGCCATAGCGAATCATGACGGGGAGGGAGAGCAACCCCATGACGATGACGGTGGCAGCCACCACACCCGTGGCGGCAGCGAGTAATGTTCCTACCAGCACCACCGCCAAAGCCAGCCCGCCCCGCAACGGCCCCATGAGCAAACCGATGGTGGTTAACAGCCGTTCGGCCAACCCCGACTTTTCAAAGACAGCCCCCATGAATACGAAAAAGGGGATAGCGAGCAGGGTAAAGTCTGACATGGAGCCAAACCAACGGTTGGGCAGGAGCTTGAGCAGGTTGATGTCGAAGGCACCGAGGGCGAGGCCAATTCCTCCAAAGACAATGGCGGTTCCGGCGAAGGAAAAGGCAACCGGATAGCCGCTGAGGATGAGGAACAAAAATAGCACAAACATGACGATGGCTATCCATTCAAATCCCATAATAACTTTCTCCTCTAGAAATGGGACACGGACGAACACGGACAAACACGGATGACTCTGTGAAATCTACAGAATCCTAGATTATCTTTCATCATCGTGTGCCACTGCTCATGGTGTCTCTTGTGTGTTGATTAAGCGGGGTTTAGGTCAGTTACTCGATGCGTATCGGCGCGTCTTGCTTGGCAACTTCTACCAGTGTTTCCTTGTCTTGAAGAATGGCAACCAGCTTGATGACTTCGGAAAACGCCTGGAGCAGTAATGTGACAAAAGCAACGAGAATCATGCTTTTGATGGGGGCACGAGGCCAGCCATCGGGGTCGGGTGACATCTCCCACTGACCCCAGGTCCCATCGTTGAGCAGCCCCCAGGAACGCAAAACGGGGCTATAGGTAACCCAGAGACCAATGATGCAGAAAGGGATGAGGGCGATGAAGTGGCCGATTAGATCAATCGTTGCCTGTAGTTTTTTAGATTGATTGGCAAACCAGAAATCTACGCGGACGTTTATGCTGTTTTTGAGGATATAGGCAAAGCCAAAGAAAAAGATAAGCGAGTAGAGGTACCACTGGGTTTCGATGAAGCGGTTGGAGGTGAGTTGGGTACCGGTAAAACGGCCGAGGTAACGTAAAACAACGTTAAGAAAGCCGATGGCAACAGTTATTAAGACAACATAGACAGCAAGGCTGCCTAGCATTTCGGAAAATCGGTCAATAGCCCGGGATATTTTGGCTAAGATTTGCATGGTGACGCTTCTCCTCTCAGCTTACCTGTTAATGTGGGTAATGATAACAAATTGTTAGCGAGGTGGCGAAAAGTGTGTTTATGGGAAAGAGGGGGAAAACGGCCGTTTGTTCCCCCACAAAATTGAGCGATAATTAGGCTAATCATTTTGACAGTGTGAGGACAAGATTTTGACAGCCTATCAGATTATGTATTGGCACGACATTCCCATTCAGGTGCGTGCCGGGGGACGACGGGATCGGGTGAGCCGGGAACTCCCGGAGCGATTCCAGATTGCCATAGACAACGCCGCCATGGCCGCTGGGTTGGTTGGCTCCGATGCCTACATTGAAGGGTTTCATTGGGAACCAGGTGGGGAGATGGAAGGGACGGCGGAAGAGGTAGTAACGGCCGTTATTGCCCAACTCGATACTCAATATAAACCCATCAACTGGCGTGCCACCGCTGAGATGTTGAAGAACAGTAATCAGTAATCAGTAAACAGTAAACGGTTGACCCTGGCACTGATTACCGATTACCGATTACCGCACACGAAGTGGTCGTGAAACGACATTACCGACCATCAGGACAAACCATACCACCAAAAAAAACAAAACTTGGTCACTCAGTACATAGCGACCCATTAAAACCATGTTAGAATCCCACCCTGTTTAGTAGCAGGATGTGGACAAAAAGTTCAACTTCTTGGGAGAAGTTGAACTTCTGATTTTATGAGCGATAACCAGACAACGCCACGCACCCATCAAGTCATCTTCATGCCATCCGGCCGACGCGGGCAAATTGAAGCCGGAACCACCGTGCTAGAAGCATCCCGTCAACTTGGGGTGCAAGTTGAATCCATTTGTGGCGGCCGCATGACCTGCCAAAAATGTCGCGTTTGTGTAGAAGAAGGCAATTTCCCCAAACATGGCATCATTTCCGACAGCCGCAACCTCTCTGCTACCAGCAATGAGGAAGCCAGCTTTCTGCAAAAACTCAAAAGCCCCGACATGCGCCTCTCCTGCCAGGCCACCATTGAGGGCGACATTCTCCTGTTTGTCCCTGAAGAAAGTCGCGGACAAAAGCAAGTCATTCGCAAATCCGCCACCAACCGCGTCATTGATGTCAACCCCGCCATCCGCAAAGTGTATGTGGAGGTAGACAAAGCTGAATTGGGTGAACACCGCGGCGATTGGGGACGGCTGCAAGAGGCCTTGGCTGATCAGTGGCAGCTACAAAACCTGACCATTGATTTGCGGGTGCTGCAAAAGCTGCAGGCCGCGCTGCGAGATGGCGGCTGGGCCGTCACTGTCACCCTGTGGCAAGAGCGCGAGGTGATTGATGTGGAGCCGGGGTTTGAAGATGGGATTTACGGGCTGGCTGTAGACATCGGTTCCACCACCATAGCGGGTTATTTGTGCGACCTGCGGACGGGCGAAATAGTGGCTACCGAATCCAT
>JAGQGA010000699.1:0-2626 GCA_020432595.1 Anaerolineales bacterium
GCAACACCTATCCCCACTGCCACTGCCACCGCCATGCCTACACCAACGGCTTCGGCTACCTCATCTCCTACGCCACAAATTGTTGGCACACCGGTTGACCGCACTTGCCCCGACCCAGCGCCGCTGCGCCCGCCCTATGACCGCTACTATTTGCCGTTTGAACGCTGGCCGAAGCCTGACCCAGCTGTGGAAACGCCCCATTTCTGGCTGGCGCACCCCTTTGCTGGGGGGGATCGGCTGCTGTTTAACCAGGATTTTCCTTATGGCTGGGACAATAACGGCCGTTTACTGCTCCACAATGGCGTTGACGTGGCCGAACCGCTTGGCACCCCCATTCTGGCCGTGGCCGATGGCACCATTGTCGTGGCCCAAGCGGATGAAGCCGAGCTATACGGCTGGCGCTGCGATTGGTACGGCCATTTGGTGGTGCTACAGCTTGACCAAACCTGGAATGACCAGCCCGTTTATGTCCTCTACGGCCACGTGCTCAACATCACTGTGGAGGCAGGGCAGCGGGTGCAGCAAGGGGAGCAGGTAGCTGAGGTTGGTTATGGCGGCGCAGCCGTCGCCCCCCATCTGCATTTGGAAGTGCGCGTGGGCAGCAACACCTTTGGCTCCACCCGCAACCCCATGCTCTGGTTCTCACCCTCTCCCCGGCGCGGGCTGATTGTGGGGCGGCTGGTTGGCCCCGAGGGGCAGGCATGGCAAGGGGTAGATTTGCACCTTCAGGGAGTGGACAACAGTGAAGAAAGCCGCACAACCTGGAGCTACTTGGGCGACCCCGACCATTTGGCAAACCCCGACGAAGGATTTGGCGAAAATTTTGTCTTTGCCGATGTGCGGCCTGGGCAATATGAGCTATTGGTCACCTTGCAGGGTGTCGAGTATAACTTACCTGTGACAGTGACGGGTGGGGAAGTAACGGCCGTTGAACTGATCACTGAACCGCTAAAAGACACAAACAATTGAGCATTCGGGTTTTCAGACCCACGTCGGCGAAACCTTAATGCACCATCTACATCGGGGGTTAATCATGACGCGCAAACATTTGGTTGTCACAACTGCTATTATTTCGGTAATAATGCTGCTGCTGCTGGCGCAAACGCAGCTAACGGCAAAGTCGGCCGAATTGGTGCGGCTACTGCCGTTGGCAGCGCAAACCGAGCCGCCAGGAACGCTAGATGAGGCGTTGCAAATTACGCATGGGCCAATGAGCGGGGAGGTGACGGCAGAAACGGCCGTTCTCTGGGCACGCGGCAGCGAAGCGGGCGAACTCCGCTTTGAACTGGCTTCCACCGCAGCGTTTACCGACACGCTGGATGTACGCATTGCGCTGGTGGATGAAGAGAGTGATTTGACCGGAGAAACGGCCGTTAACGGCCTCGAACCCGGCACCCTCTACCACTACCGCGTTGCCCTCACCGGTGGCGACAGCCGCAGCGAATACGCCACCGGCCAGTTCAAAACCGCCCCTGCGGCCGATGCCGAAGCCGAGAATGCTGCCTTTAGCTTTGTCTTTGGCTCCTGCCTCGGTGGGCAAGGGTACTGCCGCGACCCCGAAACCGGCTGGGCCATTTTTGAAACCATGCGGCTGGAGCAGCCCGACTTTATGATTCTGACAGGCGACACCATCTATGGCGACAGCGCCTGCACCGAACCCAATAACGTCCCCGGCTCTGAAGGCCCCTTTGCCGACCTTGACGGCTTCCGCAGCCGCTACCGTTATCATTTGGAAGACGAAAACTACGCCGCATTTTTACGCCAAACGCCCGTTTACGTCACCTGGGACGACCATGAAGTGATTGACGACTTTGGCGGCCCTGCCCTCAGTCGCCTCAATCCACAGCTTTTGGCCGATGGCAGCCAGGCGTTTTTTGACTATTGGCCTCTCGCCGCCAATGCCGATGGCGAAAACCAAATTTACCGTAAAATTTCCTATGGGCCCCAAGCCGACATCTTTATGCTTGACACCCGCTCCTACCGCGACCCCAACGTCAATTGGGACCCCAACCCGCGCACGCTGGCACCCAAAACCATGCTTGGCGCCGAGCAATTTGCCTGGCTGCAAGCAGGATTGGCTGCATCCACCGCCACCTGGAAATTTATCGTCACCTCCACCCCGCTTTCCTACCCCACCGGCTTCCCGCAGCCAGAGGTGGACGGGCGCGACGGCTGGGCGAACTACAGCGAACACTCCGGCTATGAGACGGAGCTAATGTCGCTGATCTTCTTCGTCACCGCACACAATGTGGACAACGTGGTTTTTCTCACCGGCGACACCCACTACCCCTTTGCCCTCAGCTATGACCCCGACCGCGACGGCACGGCCAACTTCCATGAGTTTGGCTCCAGCCCCATCAGCGCCATCAACCTGCCCCCCGTTGCCATCCCTGACCAAACGTTTAACCCTACCGTGCTTTATGCCGAAGGGGAGTTCCAGGGAACGCTGTTCAACTTTGGGCAAGTGCAGGTGGACGAAGCAGGTAATCTGACGTTCCGCGTGGTGGACAGAGACGGCACAGAGCGATTTGCAACGACGCTGGAGCCAAAGAGCGGCGATTAGCGGTTGGAGAACGCCCGGCGCTGAACCGCCGGGCTACGAAACAACGCCCGATAAATCGGGCTT
>JAGQGA010000699.1:2652-2922 GCA_020432595.1 Anaerolineales bacterium
CCGATTTATCGGGCGTTGTTTTCTAGTCGGGCGATTTATCGCCCGGCGGTTCAGCCATTAGCACACTATTTGGTGGAGACTCCCAATCTCCTACTATCCAAAACGGCCGTTTCCGAGTACCATTCTCCTCACGTAAGTGAAGGAGACCTTGTTGTACCAATCTGCTAACCGCCCCACCATGAATGCCCCCCGCATTCTGCTTGCCCTAGCCGCATTTTTGCTTATTTTGCTGGCCTGGTGGTTTGTTTTTGCTGCCCAAGAGGGGCTAAC
>JAGQGA010000069.1 GCA_020432595.1 Anaerolineales bacterium
CTGTGGTTCTTCTAACTCTCTTTCTTTTTTTTTATTTTGCATTCTATATATCTATAAACTTATCATTGTTCTGCTTTCATATTTTGTTCATTATTGCCTGTATCTTTGCTCTGTGGAGTGGCGCAAGCATGTTGGTTGATGCAGCAGCACGCATAGCGCGTCGTCTAGGTTTATCAGAACTCATTATCGGGTTGACAATCGTTGCAATGGGCACTTCAGCTCCAGAGTTCGCCGTTTCGGTGACAGCCGCATTAAGTGGAGACCCGGAAATATCCATCGGGAATGTGATCGGCTCCAATATTTTTAATTTGGGCTTCATTTTGGGAACCGTCGCCATGATCCACATGATCCACACCAACAAGCGCGTTGTGTATCGTGATGGCGGTATTTTAATTGGGGTAACGCTGCTGCTACTTTTCTTTATGCGCGACTACACCCTACAAAATTGGGAGGGTGTCGTACTGTTCCTGTTGCTCCTGGCTTACCTGGGGCTGTTGATCTATCAACGTGACCTGGATGAGGATGAGGTGCCGCAGGGAGAATTTGCCTGGAAGGACATTCCCAAACTGCTTATAGGGTTGCTTTTAGTTGTTTTGGGAGGGCAATATCTGGTGGGGTCGGCCAAAATTGTGGCATCGGCCGCCGGACTGTCCCCTTATGTCATTGGGGCAACGGTGGTGGCGGCAGCAACCTCCGCACCAGAAGCTGTGACTTCGATTGTTGCGATTGTGCGGGGAATGGAGCAGATTTCGCTGGGGAATTTGATTGGTAGCAATATTTTTAACGTGTTGGGGGTGTTGGGGCTGGCAGGTGCCCTGAGCCATCCACCGCTGGAAATTTTGTCAGCCGCCGAATTCGGAAGCCTAGTCTTTTTGTGCGTGCAAATGGTGTTGACGGCACTGATGCTGCGCAATGGCTGGAACCTAAGCCGCCGTGAGGGAGCCTTGCTTTTTGTCATCAATTTGATTAGTTGGGTTGTGATTGTGTGGGCCGGCCGACCAATGGTATAGAGTTGGTAGCAAGTAACAAGTTACAAGTGGCAAGCCTCGTTTGCCGACAAAACTTGCCACTTACAACCAATAGACAGATGTCGGTTTGTGACCGTTGGTAATTACTTGGTCAACGCCTATTAACTAGAGTGGAGTTGGTACCCCTGTCCGCGCAGGCTGTCAAGAAAACGGGTTTGCTTGGGGTCTGGCTCAATTTTGCGGCGCAGACGGTACATAGCGGCTGTTAGTGCTTGGTCAGAAACACCCCCCTGTGTGCCAGGCCAGCCAGCTTCAATCAGCTCATCCTTGTCCACAATTTCATCAATGCGTTCATAAAGCAAGCTAAATAGCTTGTATTCTAGGGCTGTCAATGGTTCAGTGGGGGTGCCAAGCACCCAAACCTGACGTGATTGTGGCTCCAAATAAAGAGGGCGCTCCCATAGGGCTTCTTGATGGCGGGCGTAGTGGGCAAAAATCAGGCAGAAGATGGTGAATGGTTCGGTTTGGCTAACGAGTCCCTTTATTTGTAGTTCGTAAAGGGTGGCGGCATCTGTTGAGCCAACCAGAGCCGCGCCATGCGCCAGCCGCGCCAGCAGCTTCCGTTCATCTAGTCGCACGCTGTTCCATATCTTGGCGCATTCGGTTTCAACATTGGGTATGGTCAACAACGCCGCTACTGTTGTTGCTTCGTCAGCCACTAAGGCAAGGCCATCCTGCGCCACAGCCAGATAAACACTTTTAAGCACCCCGGCATGGCCGCCAGATAAATGTAATAGCCGTGCCGCCTGCTCTTCAGAGGGGGGAAGCTGGATTCGGGAGGAGACGCGCTCTAGCAGGCTGAGAGCATCGTGAGCGTTGTAGGGGCCAAGCCCGATGACATTGCCTAGCAAAAGCTCAGAAAATTCTTCACGCGCCGGATCCATTTCAGCCAGCCGCGACAACATGCCACGGGTGAAGGTGAAGTAGGAGATGCGGTATTTATAGGCTTCGCGCAAACCACGCAAATTGGCAAAAAAACGGCCGTCGGCTTCTTGATACACCTCATCAAATTGATCGAACAAGAAGACAATACGCCGCTCGCTTTCGCGCAGCAAAAGCCGAATTGCCAGCTTGAAATACCGCTGCACTTTCAAGACATCATCCCCAGCCTCTAAAAGTTGATCATGATAGCTGCTAAGTTGGTCAAGCTGCGCCTGGGTCAGATTAAGCTGCTCGCAGCGTCCGTCTAGCAGTTCAAACTGCTCCAGAATAACGCTATACAGGCTGCGGTTGGTGAAGTCGGGAATATAGTGAAAGTTGACGCGGACAAATAGATAATCTTTGACTGAAGCTCCTAAATACGCTTGTTGTGTTTCTATATCTAATAAATGATTGAAGAGATTTGACTTGCCAACACCACTAATACCAATAATTGATGCTGATTCGCCGGCACGTGCCCATTTCAGAAGTTTGCTGACTTCTTCTTCACGGAACTGCCGCCGCTGCCGTACATGTTTTTGATACATATAATATCCTGATAATTATGAATGATTGTTTTATACAAAAAGTATACCATAGCGGGCCGCTACATCTCTTACAAAAAAACGATATAGTGATGACGTGAAAATGACAAAAGCGGTGGCTGCTATGAATGCAGCCACCGCTTTGTTGATACCGCTACTTGTTGTACCGATAAAGCTACTTTTTGACAGATGCTTTCCAGATTAGCTGCAGGAGAAGCAGTAATGGTGCCATTAACCCAGCGAGGAAGGCGCAAACGACGATAACGATTAGCCAACCAACAGAAATTGTAATCATGATGCTTTAACCCTTCGTGCCAGACCTGCTTAGGCAGGCTTTGCAGACAGACAGAAACGGCCGTTTTTTACCTCCACAATGCCAAACGACCTGTTTACACCCTAGCGAATGGACGGCCGGCTGATAGAGATACCAATAACCATCCCGATAATAATGGCGATTAGAACCACAATCACCAGCGTAGATAATTCGACCATAAAGAACATAGCAAACTCCTTTCCCTCCTGCTATCAACATGACCGATGCTCACTTGCAAAATAGTTTACAGCAAATTTTCCCTGTTATCTGATGGTAATATAGCAAATATCTGCTATCAACATGGTAAAAATGACGTGAGACTCTGGGATTAATTGGGGGTCTGGCGCAAGAAAAGAGGATCGTTTTCGACAGCAAAAATAAACCAAGCTGTCCCAGCCATACTCGGCCAGTTATGATAGGGGCCAGAAGGGGTGTCGAGGGCTTCGGGATAGGCATAAGGAATGCCACCGGCTTCTTGCAGCCAAAGCGACTGTTGTTGGTACAATTTTGCACCTTTCTCTATGTCTCTCAAACGCTGATAAGCCAATGACATTTGCAAAGAGCCTTGTGCCCAGGTGGTTTCCAACTTGGGGAATGGGGCAAAGCCAGCGTAATCTTTAGCATTTCCCCCTGGCTGGTAAGTGGTTTCAATGTATTGGGTAATGGTGCTGGCTTTGTCGGTTTCGTTAACGGCCGTTAAAAAAATAGCCCCTAGCGTTTGCGCCTCAACAAAATCATCCCCTGTTCCCTCAAGATTGGTCTGGAAATACCCCCGTTCCTGGTTCCAATATTGGTCCAGCAAAGAATTCTTTACCAACGACGCAGCCGTTGCAAAAGCAGACCGGTGCGTCACCTCGGCCAAATCGCGCAAAAAGAAATAGGCCATGATGTTGTCGGTGGCATAGTGATTAACGGCCGTTGCGTCCTGATTGCGCCTTAATGCACCGTAGGCTGAGCTGTCTTCATCTAACTCTTGCAAAGAGAGTAACTGCTGCCCCAATTTTTCCGCCGTACTCTGGAATTCGTTGTCCTGTGTCTTGAGCTGGTAATAGACAAAGGCATAGCCAATCCAGGCAATGGCATCGGTGCGGTAAATCGGCTGGAATAGTTCCTTGTCGGTATCAAAATAAAAGTTAATTTGCCCATCTGCCTCAACCTTGCTTTGCAGGGTTGCCAGAACTTGTCTGGCGGCCAGTGGGTTGTTGCCCATGAGCAAGGCCATGCTGCCCAGGGCGTTATCAGGGGTATAGGCACGTGCAAACAAAATGGGAAAAGCGTCGTTGTTTTGGGGAATGTCGGCGTAGCTTAGTAACAAGCCAGTATGTATTGCCAATGGGTTGGGGATAGCCTGATTGGGAACGCGCTGTTGCTGTAGCCAGAGGGTGGCTTGCTCTACTTCAGTGGTGGCAACGGCCGTTTCTCGATCCTGCCACCAATCTACTGTCACAATCTGGTCGTTATTCGCAATAAGCAGTGGCAGCGTCTTTTCATCAATGGCGGCAACGGTTGAAGGGTAGGCAAAATCAGGGTGTACCAGATAGGCCACATAAAGCTTACCTGGGTGCAAACCGGTTATCTGCCAACTGCAATCGCTTTGTAACGTTGTTTCGGCTGGCTTTTGCGCTTGCCCATACAGGCCACTATACCAAATATCATCTTTGGCATAAACAATGACCTTGTATCCAGCCGCCCGATATTGCCCCCCACCCAACACCGCGCCTTGTGCCGTTCTTTGCCCAACGGCATTGGTCATGACGGCAGAAAACACCAGGCGCGGGTTGGTGGCATCAGGACATGCGTGCCAACTTTGCCAGGTAAAAACTGGAATCAGCAAAATGAGCAATGCTACCAACAATAAAATTCCTACCAAAGCATTTTTGCGTAACCAGTTAGCCATCAGATGCTCCTTATGTTCACTTTTCCCATTTAGGCAAAACCATTCAAAAAAGGCTATAATAACCTTTGCTGCCGCACAAACCCTGATCAAATCTTGGCAAACGGCCGTTATTTTGACATTCTCACTGCTAGGAGGGCACCCGTGCAACAACTTTTGTCGCCAATCCGCAAAATTTTTCGCACTGCTGTTGGCCGCATGGCCTTCATCCTCTTTATCCTGATGATGTTAGCAGCCCTCTATCTTGGGTTGCAAGGCATCAACCTCCTTGCGCCCGCACCGGCTCTGGCAGTAGCCATCATTGCCATAGCCTTTTTACTCCTGTCGCTTACCATCAGCTATTTAGCCAGTTCTGCCCCCACCCAAACAACCTTGCCTGATCAGCCGGCCATTATAGGGTTAGACTACCTCTTTGAACGGTGGCAAAAGCTCCAACCAAATGCCACGGAAAGTTCAATCTTGCATAAACAGTTTCTGCTCTTGCAAGCAGTGGCGCAACAACAATACCCAACTGCCCACCACGTCGAAATTCTGAAATATTTCTCCGGATCAAAACTTGCCAGCGGCACCTACCTCATCCAGGCTAACGGGCAAGCCCCCAAAGTCCTAAAATTTGACAGAGCCGACAACATCCAAAAGGAAATTAACCGCTATCATGACTCGGTTAAACTTCACCTTGATTTTGTGGCCGGAGAGCCTTTTGTTCCCGCTGCACAGCAACTACAAATGCAAGGCGAGTCTTGGGGCACGATTGCGTACAAATTTATTGGCAATGATCAATCAGAAATCGTTCAGTTACAAACCTTTGCTGAGTATTATCAGACTAGCAAGAGACAGCAAACTTTAACGGCTCTCGCACAAATCTTCCGTATAATGTCTCCTTGGTGGAAGTATCCTGCAAACAATGAGCATCATGCGCAAGCACCGGATTTGTACGCTGAATATGACCGACTCACAAGACGGTATCATCAAATAAAAATGGGGCTGATTGATGCCAATCACCAAATCAACGATTTACTCGCACACAACCAACTATCTTCTAGCGTAGAGCAGATTTGTCTAACCGAACAATGGCACATGCGTAATCCACTCAGTTGGATACGGGAAAATTTGATGGGTCAACGATTGGGGGAGTTGGCCTATGACCCTGGTCTGCGGCGGGATTCTATTGTTCATGGGGATTTTCACGCGGGCAATATTTTAATGAGCCAGCACCATGAGCAGATGACAAAAGCATGGGTGATTGATTTTCCACACACACACGTGGGGCCAACGGTACAAGATATTGCTCGTCTGGAAGCTGAGGTTTTGTTTGGTTTAGTTGAAGCAACGGCCGTTCAGCAGCTTGGTCTTGAAGGTTTGTACACGCTTGGTTGTGCGCTGCTGCCTATGACAAGCCACAAGCAACCCAGTTTGGCCTGTTTACTTCCTGACCCGCTGCCAACCTCCTGGCAAGAAACGGCCGAATTAGCCAAGATGTGGGCTGTGATTAAACTGATGCGACAGCAAGCCAGCACATATTTGAATGGCAATGATGCCCGTCCTTACTATTTGGCACTGATCCATGCTACTATGCCCATTTTGTATTATCGTGACCGCACCCCGTGGCAAAAGTTGTTTGCATTTCTCACCTCAGGGATTCTGTGCGAACGGTTAGGGCAATAGCTAGACCATCAGCTCATACCCTTGCCCCCAATAAGCTCTGATGTAGTCGTTTCCTAGTTTCCGGCGCACTTGGCGTATCAAATTTTCAATGCGGTTATTGCTGATGTCGCGGTAGTTGTCCCACTCTTCATAATAAACATAGGCGGCAATTTCATCTTTGGAATAGATTCTCTTTTCCTGCTTTAGGCAAGCAATGAGGCGAAGCTCGAGTGGGGAAACGGGAATTTGTGTGTCGCCTTTAAATACCTTGCCTGCAACCACAATGGTTTGCTCTCCTACTTGTCTGGTTGCCTGCTCAACAATTCTGATGGGTAGCAAGGCCGGCTTTTTGGTGGCAACGAATTGTTTAAAAACGGGCGAAAAAAGTTGCCAACGGCCGTTTTTTCCCTCAACCACCAGCCCCATTTGGCACAACTGCTCACTAACCTCATCTAGCTCTTGCAACTGCTGTAAATCCTGTTTTTGCTTGGTCGTTAACTCTTGCCACATTTTTTGACAGCGATAGACAACATCATCACGCTGAAGCAATTGGACAACGGCCGTTTCTCCATTCGCCACCTTCACCCCACCTAAAACCACCGCCGTCGAAATGGCACGCAGCAGCCCGGGATGCCGTCCCGTCAGCCAGGTAAGCTGCCTGCAGTCGTTTTCAGAAAAAGTGGTGCCTAGACGTTGGGCTTCCTCGGTCAGTGCGTGGGCAAAATCGGCTACCGAAAATGGCTTCACAAAAAGCCGCCGACCCGCAAAAAGTAAATTTTCAGGGTCTACGTGCGATGCAAAACGCCAACTAGCGGCCAGCAAGATGCACGTATGTTTTTGTAGATCAGTAAGGGCTTTGAGTTGGCGATAAAAGGGGGCGGAAACGGCCGTTAATAACCCGTCTGCCTGGTCAATCACAATCACCAACCGCCACCACGCCTGACGATTAGCCGCCAGCAAAAGCTGATAAAGCTGCTGGTAGCCATCAGCCGTTGTTTCTAACCCATTTCCTACCTGCTGCTCGGCCAGTTGGCGGGCAATTTCGGCAAACAGGGCGTTGGGGTCATCTTGCAAAGCGTTGAGGTTGATGTAGGAAACGGCCGTTTCCCCTGGCACCGACCACTGCGGCTGGCTGACAAAAAAGCGCAGCAAATTTGACAACCCCATCCCCGGCAGCGCCAGCAGCAGCCGATTTTCCCGTGCCCTCACCGCCAAAGCAAGCTGCTCTATTTCCGCTTTTCGATACCCCTCAGGGTGGTGTCGATCTAAAAACTGGTGATATGGTGGCATTCTTTTTCCTCCAATACACAGCAAATTACCTCCCTTTCCTCAGGTTTTACCCCGCCGCCCCTCCTAAAATGATACTAATGTATATATCCCTATCAGGAGAAGATAACATGAACAAGCTGTGTCCAATTTACAAATCTGTCAAACAACTTCTCTGGATCAACGCCTTCCTGTGGCTCTTTGTTAGCTGCAATCAAACGCCACCGCCCACACCAGAAACCGTGATTATTAAAGAGACCGTCGTAGCCGAAAAAGAAGTGACCCGCATTGTTGAGATTGAAGTGACTAAAGTGGTGGAGCGGGAAAAAGAAATCACCGTTACCGCCACCCCTGAACCAGCAACACCAACGCCCGAACCGCACATTCTCTTTCGTGATGATTTTACCGAGGCAAGTAGCGACTGGGCACAATCGGTTGATGGTGATGTAGACCGATTTATTGACGAGGGACAGTATCATATCCTGGTTAAATCAGCAAATACGCTTGCCTGGAGCGGGCACCCTAACTTAAACGTCATTGATGATTTTCGGCTAGATGTGGATGTAACCCAAATATCTGATTCTACCAACAGTGAAGTTGGCATCTTGTTCCGTTACGAAAATAGCGATAATTGGTATTCCTTTTTGATTTCAAGCTCAGGCTCTTACAACATTGGGGGACATCGTAATGATGAAAGCTTTGATGTGACAAAGTGGGTAGAAATTCCAGCCATTCAGCCAGGACAAGCTACCAATCATTTGCAACTGATTGCCAAAGGGCCGCAAATTACCGTCTTTGTCAACGGGGAACTGATTGCCAGCGTTCCCAGCAACATTTACCGACGGGGTGACATTAAGCTGGTGGCTGGCAGCTTTGGCGAACCCGACATTCATTTTGCCTTTGACAATCTGGTTGTAACGGCCGTTGAATAGCCCAAATGACGCTATTACCACTTCCTTTTGCGCTGGAAACGGCCGTTGAACATCAAATTGTTGCCGACCCGGAGTGGCAGCGGGGCGTGCTGTGGGGCACGCCCCGTCCGGGTCATCCTGAAGGGCAGGTTGTGCACCATATTGAGGATGTGTTACAAAATGTAGACGTTTTCTTTGGCAACCACCCTCAGCGTGAACAGCTACGCCAGATTGCCCTCATCCACGACAGCTTCAAACAGCAGGCTAGAGAGCGTGTTCCC
Organism: Anaerolineales bacterium; assembly: GCA_020432595.1. The sequence continues at coordinate 8,801 of JAGQGA010000069.1, forward strand.
AAACAGTCGCATGGGCTGGTGGCACGGCAGTTTGCGGAGAAGTATGTTGAGGAAACGGCCGTTTTGCTCATCATTCAACACCACGACGATGCCTACAAAGCGTACCGTTTCCTACAAACTGACCCTCAATGTGCCCAAATGTTAGTTGAACAGCTTATCCAAAGGCTTGACCAGCATCTCAATTTGTTTTTACAGTTTTATTTGTGTGACAACAAAACAGGTAACAAAACAGCCGATCACTACCATTGGTTTTTAACCATTGTAAAAGAATAAGGAGACAGTCATGATTCGCTTTTTCTCTCGTGCAGCTATTATTCTGTTCACACTCTTCGGTACAATAGGCAGTCTCATCGTTTTATTGAACGCAACCGCCCAAGCTCTGCCAATAAACAACAGCCCAACTCACCCAAGCAACTTACCTTCTCTAGAATTTCCCGTCATCACCGAAACCTCGAATCAAGATTGGGTTGGCATTTCTGGCGACTGCATCGCTTTTCGAGATGATCGTGTTGTAACCGGTGGCGTTTATCTATACAACCTGTCTACTCAGGAAACGATTACCATCAGTGAAAAATCAGATGCCGATGTCAAAGTCGTTATTTCTCAAGGCATGGTTGTGTGGAATAGTGAGCAAGCCGATGCCCCAGGGCTTTGGGGCTATTACAACCCAACCTGTAGCGATAGCGGGTACTTTGGTAACGATGTCATTGCCCCGTTTCACATCTTAAATCGAGGACAAGCACGTGGTGTTGCCCTATCGGGTGAAACATTAACCTATATGGGCTTTGCCCCCGTCGGCTTTTGGCACATCCTCCTCATTGAACTAGACAGTGATAACAACGGCGTTCCTGATGCCATAGAAGCCGGATATGATCCGGCGGGCAGCAACTTTTTAACACGTCTTTCTTGCTGTGCCGGCGGAGTAGGCTCTGCCCAAGTCTTGCCCGATGTATATTGGGACAATGATTATAAAGTAGCCTGCTGGTTTGATGATGCAGGTGTTGATCACATCAGTTGCTACGATTTAGGGCATGATGAAGATGGAGATGGCCTTTTCGATTGGCAAGACTCTGATTTTGGTAATCCTTGGAACGGACAGTTCACCGTTTCGGAAAAGGCTCATGTCGGTTTTGACTGGCAGGGGGTTATAGCCGTTCACCGCGACTTGGTTGTATGGACGGATATACGGGACAACATCTTTAGTGGTCACAATCTTTATATTTTGGATCTTGACGTAGACAATGACACGATTCTTAACGTCTACGATGATGACTTTAATCCAGATATCGATCAGACAGAATTTGTTCTGGTCAATTTTCCCTGGGAGCAGCAACACCCTGATATTTGGTGGCCCTATGTTGTGTGGACAGACCGACGTAATGACACGCAAAATGATATTTACTATTATGATCTGACGCTTGATTCTGATGGGGATGGGATTGCCAACTGGCGTGATCCTAACCGTGAATGTCACGATGCAGCCGAAATACGGCTGACGACAAACGATAAAGAGCAGTTTGGGGCGGAGGTGTGGGGAGAAACGGCCGTTTGGGAAACATTCCAAAAGGGAAATTGGGACATTTATGGAGCCACCCTTGAGCCAGTAATTCCACAACCACGCCCAACACTCACAGGGACACCTATTGAAAACGCCCAAACCTGGCTCGACCTGCAAACTATTACCTACGATACAAAGGGAAAAATTCCTGGCTACATCACCGCCACCGATATGGTGACACGTTACAAATCTTTTACCAATGATGCCGGTGAAACCATTGTACGCCGCGCCTGGTACCCAGCCATCCCTGGCTCCTATATCGTCGGCTTTGACTTTTGTTACTTCGGAACGCCTGACCAAAAGCAACTTCTTGGTCGCCCAGGGCGCGGCTTCACCTACGACCAAGGTTTGGGGCTGATTGCCCACACCATGTTCAACCAACAAGACAAAGCCAGAACACTAGGGCAATACGTATCCAGTTTCCAAAACAACGGGCAAGCAGATTTCATGCCCGCTGGAAGCTTTGGCTATTCCTTTAACGGCACGGGTTTCTGGGGCGAAAAAGACAATTTTTACGACATGGATTATCTACGAACTGGTGCCAATGCCTGGCTGGGCTACGGCTACTGGCTCTATCAACAAACACACCCTGACGACACTCAATTTGCGGACACTCTGACAGGCATTACCGATTATGTTCTGGCACAACAAGTGATCACGCCTGGACATCCACAAGAAGGGTTGGTTACAGGCGGTCGGGGAACCTGGTTAGCCCACTCCGATACCTTTAGAGACACCGTCATTTCCTGGGCATCGGCCGAACACAACATTGATACGTACTTCCTTTTCCGTGACGTAGGTTTGTTGACAGGAGATAAGCGCTATACAGATGCTGCTAAGTTGCTCAAGGCCAATATGGAGGCAAAGCTTTGGAATCCTGAAAAAGGGCGGCTTAATCAAGGACTGAATGTAACCGGCACTGTAGACATGCCCATACCTGCACCAGATACCACCGATGCGCTTGATGCTGCTTCTTGGGGAGCCATATATTGGATAGCCATTGGTGATTTGTCTAAGGCCATGAATTCACTTGATTATGCCGAGAGATCCTATCGCAGCACCGTCACAGTCAGCAATACAGTTACAGCCACTCCTGAAATCACCGTATGGGGCTATAAACCGCATAGCGAGTTGATCGAAGGTCTTGATTGGGCAAATACGGAATTTGTCTGGTCAGAGGGATCATTGGGGGTTGCCATGGCTTCATTGAAGCTGGGTTATGCATTGAAAGAACAGTGTAGCGATGACCTACACGGCAACATTTATCTACAGCGTGCCAGCAACATTGTGGCCGAAATGGAAAAGCTGCAAACGCTTGATCCCAATGGCGGCCTCTTCTACGCGGCTTATGCTGGTAAAGAAATTGACGGCTTTGCACGGGCACCAAGTGCCGCTGGAACGACCTGGTTCCTGATGGTGAAACGCGCCCTCGAAGAGGAACAGTGGCGTAATGCCTTTTGGGGATCTGATCCTGATGTTACGTGGATGTGCCCTGGCACTCGGTACGTGGCCGAAACCGGCAGCGATAATGGCAATACCTGCACCAACAGCGAGATGCCCTGTGCCACGATACAACATGCGGTAGAAACGGCCGTTTCTGGTGACGAAATCCGCGTGGCTGCTGGTGAATATACCGACCTCCAAGTCCGCAACACCACTACCCAGACGGTCTTTCTCAACAAAACGTTAACCCTGCTAGGCGGGTTCACAACAGATAATTGGGAAACAGCCGATCCAACCAACAATCCAACCATCCTCAATGCTCAGCACCAGGGGCGCGTTTTTTACATCACCGGCGACAACACCGTTACCATCAGCGGTTTTCACATTACCGGCGGCAATGCGGCCAACCAGGGTAACAACGGTGGCGGTCTTTACGCGGAAACGGCACAGGTGGCACTGTTTAACAACCAAATCTATGACAACTGGGGCTTTTTCCGTCCAGGTGGGGAAAATGGGAGTCGGGGTAACGGTGGCGGCCTCTATTTCAACAACAGCCCACACGCCATCCTGCAAGGTAACCATATTTACGCCAATCGCGCCACCCTCGGCGGCGGTATCTTCCTCCAAACCAGTCCTTTTGCCACGGTGTCAAACAACCTCATTGAAGGCAATGTTGCCAACCACGTTGGCAGTGGCCTGAAACATTATGGTGGACTCTATGTAAACAGCAGCAGCAGGGCTGTCATTGAGAACAATATTGTGCGCCGCAACCACGCCGAGAACGATTGTGGCGGAATTTGTGTGAAGGCCAGCCACTATGTCGTCATTCGCGGCAACCTCATCGAGGGCAATTATGCTGGCAAGTCGGGCTTTGTTGGCGGCGGGGGTGGTGTACTCATTGCAGATACCAGCCAAAACACGCTGTTAGAAGCCAACATCATTCGGGATAATCACGGGGTTTCCTATGCTGGTGGTGTTAACATCACCAGGCGCAGCCAAGTGACGATGATCAACAACGTGGTTATCAACAATCACACAGACAATGGAGGCTTTGGCAGCGGCATGGCGCTGGATCAGGTTCAGGTTGACGGATGGCACAATACGATTGCTGGCAACAGTGACGGTGATGGCAGTGGCATTTATGTGAATCAGCCGACCGATTGGCAAGCAACGGCCGTTTTTACCAACACCATCCTCGCTAATCACACGGTCGGCGTTCTGGCAACCACTACCAGCACGGTCACACTAGACGGCGTTTTGTGGCACAACAATGCCAACCCTATTGGCGGTGCTGGCAGTGTGATCGTAAGCAATGAGTATACAGGCGATCCTGCCTTTGCCACAGATGGATACCATTTAACGGCCGTTTCCCCCGCCATCAACACCTGCACCCCCTCCACCATTACCACCGACATTGACGGCGATCCCCGTCCACTAGGGACGGCCTGTGATTTAGGCGCTGATGAAGTTTATCTGGGGCTTGTTGCCAACAAACAAACCCAGACACCCCTCGCCTTAGCCGAGCAACCGCTTGTCTACACGCTACAGCTTACCAACACCAGCGACATCACCCTCACCGCCATGATTACCGATATACTGCCCAGCGGGGTAACAACCACAGAAGCAACCAGTTGGGAAGTCACTTTAATGCCAAACCAAGTGTGGGAACAAACATTAACGGTAACCGTTGGGCATTGCTTGATACAACCATTGATCAACGAAATGCAGGTCACAACAAACGCAGGAATTGGAGCCGGGGCAACGGCAGAAACGGCCGTTTCTCGCCGACCCTGTATCTACCTTCCGCTCATACAAAAACAATAACGACAGAAAACGGACAGGGGCATTTGTCGTGTCCCTGTCCATTATTATCCTCCAGCCTGCTTTCCCGAAACTTGCCCCCAGTGCGCGAGCCATTTCATTCCAGCCCATCACAAAACGCATCCGTATCTAAGTACCGTTTCGTGACCCTCTTCACGTTACTTCGGCGCGAAATGCTCCATAATAGAATGAGACGTTTGATTTTAGGAGGTCAATGATATGATTCACAACCGAATAGAAATCTGGCGGCTTCTTGCGCTATGTTTACTGTTAACAGCCTGTAGCCAGACCAACAAACGGCGTGTAGACCTTATCAGCGAAAATCCAACCCACACGCCCGCCCCAACTGTAACCCAAACGGCCGTTTCCCCAACCCCAGTGGTGGAAGAAAGAGAAACGGCCGTTTCGCCCCATCAGGAGACAGACAGCATGATCATCACCACCAGCGACGGCCGCTCCGTAGAACTCTTCACCCGCGACGACCGTTCCGACCAATTTAAAAGCCTCACCAACCGCTGGGGCACCGACTGGACACGCCACACCATTGCCTATGACGAACTCTTGTCCG
>JAGQGA010000006.1:0-2745 GCA_020432595.1 Anaerolineales bacterium
CTCCCCCAACACCACCCGCCGAATCTCCCCACACCCTATCCCCCACGCCGCCGCACACTCTTCTTCGGTAAGCAGCGGCAGCACCCGCCGCGTTGCCTCTTTAAGCATCGCCTCCACCAGCGTCGCATCTGCCTCAATCATAATACCAACCCAGACCCGCGCCGTCCCATCGTCACTCGCCGTCACGATCCGGCTCCCATCCTGGTTAAACGCCGCCGTATTAACCCCACTCGTATGCCCTTCCAGCACCGCCAATACTTCCCCTTCACCGTTCCATAGCCGTGCCGTTCCATCGTCACTCGCTACCACAATTCGACCTGGCATAATCTGAGTACGTCGCCAACTACACCAGGGCGAAACGGTGCAGATTGGCCTTTGCCAAAACAAACGGCCGCATTTCCACAACTGGCTTTGTGTTGCTGACGGGTGATGTCATTTCCCGGCCGGCCGAACTGGTGGAAGGGTTTAGCGGGGCGGTTAACCCGGCGCAAGCCCGCGCCAACGCCAAACGCTTGATGGCAATTGCCCAACAGCACAACGCCTTTGTCATCTACGGCCACGACCCGGAACAGTGGCTCACCCTTCGCAAAACCCCCGCGTTTTATGCGTGATCGACAGAATCAGTTGTCATGTTCGTATTGGCTTCCCGTTCATCCTGGCACTGCTTGCAAACCAGTAAACGGCCGATAAATTCCCCCCGCCCCGTTTCCGTCAACACCCATGGCCGATCCGTCAACGGCGGATTATGCCGCATATGCTGCCGGTGCCCACAGCTAAAATCAGCCACCCAATCCCCCACCTCATCTTGATGAAACCCAACAATCGCCACCATCTCAGCTTGCATCCACTGCCTCAAAACGTTGGGCCAACAGTTCACCCAACTGCACAAAATCCAGTACGGCTTCTTTTTCCGGCCACATTTTGCGCCCTGGCAAAAAATCTAACGGCCAGGCCAACGTGATTTGTGAACCACGTCCCTGAACAGATAAGCGGGAAAACTGTTCACAACGGATGCCAATTTCCCAATCTATACATTGCCGCAGCAGCGGCAACGATTCGCCCCATACATAATTTTTGCCCAGTACAAATCCATCAGCTTTTGCTTTGTCTACCCAGGTACGGGGGCGAATATGAAAAAACAAAGGTCTGGGAGCGGCAACCTCAATTGCCAGACACAGAGTCCGCTGGGTTGAAATAGCCTGCTTTCGTGAGGCCGGAATCGTAGTAACTTGTAGTTCATAGAGTTTGACAGCAAAATGAGTTCTGGTGCCTTGCATCATATGGTGGTGCCGCTCAATGATCTTGTCATGAGAAAACGACCGTACTACATCTCGCGGCAGCAAAGGGGGCTCCAAAGCACCTATCACCACAGACAATCCCAACACATTGGCAAGCTGAAGCAACTTTTCTCGCTCTGGTTCATGGACAGATTGCATCATCTGCCCTCTCGTCAGTTCCCGTTGCACTCGGGACATCCTTTGGACGAAACCAAACAGGATTAAAACAGCTAAAACCGCCCCCAAACAAACCAACACAGTCCCCAAAATGGCCGCGACTACGTCCATTATTGAAATACCACCCTTGATTAGCTCGTAGCCGAGGATTGGAATCCTCGCTCTTCAGTCTAGGTCAAAGAATGGGGATTGGAATCCTCGGCTACTCAAACAAATGCCGGCCGGACAAGATGGACCCCGCCGAAATTGTGACCAAACGGCCGCTTTTGTTGCAAATCTCCACATCGCCCACCAGCGACACGTTCGCCCCAAAAACAACCTCCCCTTGCACCCGCAGCCGCGTGCAGTTGAGCAAGGACGGAATGCCTTCGGGGAAATGGGCATCCAGATCGTTGACAAATTTGTAATAACGGCCGTCTAGTTCCACCACCAGATTGCCGCTGACGTGCGCCGGGTTAAAGACGATCTGGTAATCGTCGGTCAGCAAATAAGCATCAGAACGGACGGCCAGCAGGTCGTCGGTTTTCTTCACCGGGGCAAAACGGCTGCGCGGCACACGAATGGCCTGGGCACCGGCAAACACGCTGATGGCTGAACCCATGGCGGTTTCGAGTTGATAAACGGCCGTTGATCCCCCATCACGCGGATCTACCGTCTTGCTGTTACGAATCAGCGGTAACCCCAGCATATTACTACGCTCTTCCATCACCTCTTGCAAAGCCACCAGATTGAGCCACAGGTTGTTGGTGTTGAAATATTTATGCCGCGAAATATCTTGAAACGCCGCTTCATCCTCCTTCGGACATTGCGCCGATTCACGCAAAACAAGCTGCCCATCCTCTGCCCGCTGCGCCAAATGGCCGCCCTTTTTGTCCATTTCGGTGCGGTCGGCCACTTCCATCATAAACGGCAGCTCATTATCCACAAAATAGCCCAAAATGGCTGGGTCAACCACCGCGCCTAAATTGTCAGAATTGGAAATAAAGGCGTATTCAAAGCCATCGTCCAGCAGCTTGTCCAACATGCCGCTAATGACCAGCGAGGCATACAGGTCGCCATGCCCCGGTGGGCACCATTCCAACTCTGGGTTTTCCGGCCAATCCACCGGCATCAGGTCAGCCTGGCGGATTTTTGGCTCTTTGTTTTGCACAAATGTCGCTGGCGGGTAAGGTAAATTGGCGTAGGAAACCAGTGCCTCCAAGGTATCGGCTTCCGTAGCAAAGCTGTTCATCAGCAGCAGCGGCACGTTGATTTGCTGCGCCTGGCGGGCGATGACATCGAGAAAGGTTAG
>JAGQGA010000006.1:2845-23096 GCA_020432595.1 Anaerolineales bacterium
CCCTGCTTAACTGGCAGCAGCGATTTAGCCTGCTCCAGCCCCATGCCGGTGCCTAATCCGCCGTTGAGCTTGATAACGGCCGTTCTTTCCAGTGCCTCCCGCCCAATGGCTTGCAGGTCGGCCGGCAGCCGTTCCGCATCTGGCAGCGAATCCACCGGCTCAATGCTCTCTTCAGAAATTAGCCCCGTTTGCCCAGCCAAAAGCTGCTCATAGTAAGAGGCAAAAATATCAATAAAAATGGGGTGCGCCCCTTGTGCTTCCAAACGGTTAGCAAAAGGGACAAATTGTTCAGTGAGGGTTGCAATCATGTCTGCTCCAAATTATAGGGAATTTTAACAATGTATCTCAGGGGATTATGTTGAACTGCTAACTACCAATCCTCGGAGAGACGAGCCATTTGGTCAGTTGCTATCTCAAAGGGTAAATCTACAACGTTACAATCCACCTAAATATCTAACGAGTCCGCTTCTAAGAGCTTCGCCAGCAGCATCTGAGCGTCACGGTCGTTGGGGTTGGCCTTTATGGCACGGCGGAACCAGCCAGCAGCAGCCTCAGTGTCGCGCCGGTCGCGGTAAATCAAACCCAGGTTGTAGGCCACATTGGGCGCAATAGGGTTGACTTCGAGTGCCTGCTTAAAGGCCGCAATGGCTCGCTCTTGATCCGCATCCTTGGCTAAAACCGGGTTACCTAAATAGGCAGCGCCCAAATTCGTCCATAACATCTCGTTGTCAGCATAACTTTCCTGAAACGGCTCCAACAGACCCACAGCTCGCCCAAACTTCTTGGTCAAAATGTAGGCACCGCTCAGATTGAGTGCCGCGTCAAAATGGGCTGGTTCTAGCTCATTGGCTCGTTCCAAATAGGGCAGTGCCTGTTCGACCTGCCCCCGGTGCAGCAGTTCGGTGCCGCGCCGAAAGACAGGGTCAAATTTGTCCATCACCGCCCCAACGGCCGTTTTCTTCCGTTTTTGCTGCGGTTGATTCATTTTTCGCTTCCTCTTTTTCTGCACGTTTATCCTCGAGATGGTTTTAAAATCAATAGTCCTGTAATCCCAAAACCGGCCAGCAGCAGCAGCAACCAAAAACCACTAACATCAAAAAAGTAGGCCAGCGGCGTGGGCGGCTCCAAATCAGCCAACCACGCTTCGTTTAAATCACGCAGGGAAATTTGCAGCTCTCGCGCCACACCCGCTTCACAGTCGGCACCATCCTTGTGCGCCAAGATAATTTGCCCCAACGCTTGGTTGCCAAAGCGGGATTGCAGGTAAGAGACAAAGGAGGCGCTTTGAGCATAGGCCAGCACCGCCTCGGCTTCGTCGCTGGGAAAGCTTTGGCACAATTCCAGCAATGGGATGGTGGTGTGGTTGTCAACGGCCGTTTCCAGCACCACTTGATAATTGGGATTCGGGTTTTCCTCCACCATCGTCGCCAGCCCTTCGTTAAACCAGGCGGGAACCTGCTTCATGACGGCCGGGCCAACCGTTTGGTAAAGCAGCACGTGAACGAGTTCATGGGGGATGCTGCGGCGTAAATCGGCGGCGGCAGTGCGGCTGTTAACGGCCGTTACCAAAATCACCCCCAACTCCGGCGACGCATGACCACCCACCCAGTCGCGCCCCGTCAGCCGCAGTGCCGCCCGCAAATCGGCGGCCGTCGGGTACAAATACACCCGCAGTGGGTGACTACCGACATCGGGCAAAAACGGCCGTACCGTCACCAGCGTCTCCTTCACCACATCCAGTGCCACCTGCGCCACCGCCGCATCCGTTCCCGTCCAATGCACCGTCACCGGCTCTTCGGCCAGCGTTTGCCACTCAAACTGGTCGTCTTCGTAAAAAAAGGTGTAGGTGGGGGAAAAAATATCCTCATCCACCGTTGCCAGCAGCCACCAGTAGGTGATTTCGGTAAACGGAGCCAGCCGCAGTTGGGTCAAATCAATCTCATGCGCCACAGAAAAACGGCCGCCCGGCGGCAGGGCTACCTCATCGGTATAGGTGTTTTCTGAACCTTCGGGACGAAAAAAGAGAATGAGCGTGTCGGCTGGGGGGGCATTCTCCAGCGTTAGCTCAAAACGAATCACCTGCCCAAATTCATAGCTGACGTTGGGGGTAAACTGCGGCTCCTGCGCCGCTGCCAGACGGGGCAGCAGCCCAGCCAGCAGCAGGGCGGCCAGAAGGATTGAAGAAAGTCGTTTGCCCATACTATAACCCTAGCAGCGTGATGGTTGTGGCAATGGTCAGTGGGCTGAGCAGGGTGCTAACCACGACAATGCCAGTGACAATGGCTGGTTGGAGGCCAAATTCGGTGGCGAGGATGATGGTAAAAACGGCCGTTGGCATACTCGCCTCAATGATGGAGGTGGAACGCGACAGCCCTTGCAGCCCCAGTACCGTTGCCACTAGCAACCCCATCACTGGCCCCAGCAGCAGCCGCACCGAGACGGCCGGCAGTGCCAGCCGCCACGACAGTCCTCCGCGCAAGTCGGCAATCTGCATCCCCAAAATGACCAGCATCACCGGGATTGCCCCAGACCCAGCAATTTCCAACCCGCGCAGCAGCGGGGCGGGAAGGGGAATGGCAAAACTGTAGACAATGATTGCCAGCACGGCCGCATACACGGCCGGTAATTTTCCCAGCCGCGCCAATGCCTGCCGCGCCGATAGTTCGCCCGATGAGGCGATAAACACGCCGAGGGTGTAGGCCAGGAAGGTATTGACCATGTAGAAAACAATTGCCCGCGCCAACCCGGCATCGCCATAGCGAAGTTGGTTGAGGGTGAGACCAAAGTTGCCGCCATTGACAAAAATGACGACGACGAGAAAAGCGGCCGTTTCCATGCGCGAAAAGCGCAGCCCACGCGCCAGCAGCCAGCCCAACACCCCCATCCCCAGCAGACTGACAATGGCAAAAGCCATCAACTGCAGCAGTTCCTCGCCCGGCAACTGTGATTTAACCAGGGAGGTGAAAACGAGGCAGGGGCCTAAACAATTAAAAACGATGCTAGAAAGTGCCCGTTTGTCAATTTGGTAGGTTCGTTGGAGGGCAAAGCCAAAGGTGGCAACAATCAGAATCGGCAGGATATTTTGGGTAAAAACAGCAAGAATGTCACTCAATTTTGGCTAAACAACCCCAGGTCGTCCTCATCGTCTGCTTCATCTTCATCAAAATCAAACAGTGTAAAATCACCCGCCAGCCATGACATCGCTTCAAGTGCTTCTTCAATGACCTCATAAAATGACTCGGCTTCGGCATCGTCCAGCAGTTCGGTGAGAATGCGCGTTGGCTCCTCACCACCAATTTGCCCCAGCGCAATAATGGCGGCCTCTACAACGTCACTATCCTCATCCAGCGTCAATTCGGCCAGCCCCGGCACGGCATCGCTGCTGCCCAAGACGCCGGCCGCACGGGCAGCTTCAGCTCGCATTTCGGCCATCGGGCTTTCCAGTTCATACAACACGGTTTGGAGCCAACGTAAATCGGCACTGCTGCCCATGGCAAAAACGGCGCTTAGCTGCATTTCAAATGCTTTGTCTTCATATGCTTCTTCAATGAACTGCGGTACGCGGGGATGGTTGGCGGCGGCCATGGCTTCTAGGGCGGCGCGTTTAACGGCCGTTTCCGTTCCCACCGCCTCATACTGCGCCAACAGCCGTGGCACAATGCGGGTTGAAACAGACGGGGGCAGTTCTCCCCATTCGCTCATCATCACATAGTGAGCCAGGGTGGAGGCAGCAGAGGCACGAACGGCCGTTTCCCTATCCTCTTCCAGCAAACGCAAAATAGGCGCAACCAGCTTCACATCCGTCGCATCCCACAGCCCGTCCAAAGCCGCCACCCGCACCGCAGGGATCGCATCACTCAGCAAAATGGCAAACAACGGCGCAAAATCCACCGTAAAGCTATCTTCGGTCAAATCGGCCAAATGCCGCGCAATCTGCTGCCGCCGTTCATCAGCCGCCTGCGGCCAACGCGCTTGAAAAGCGGCCAAATCAGCCGTTTCCAGATCGGAAAGCTGATAGAGCAGCGGAATACTTAACGCTTCATCCTCGAACAAATGGTGCATTAGCTCCGCAAACGGTAACTTTTTATCGAAATATTCCTCTTCCATACATAGTCAAAGACGTTGGTTACTTATCCGTAGCCAACGTCTTCATTTCTTAAAATGGCGCAGTTTGGTTGATTAAACCACGCTTACTGTTGTCTGTCACAATGTTCTATTGAAATGGGATAATCGGGTTCACAATGTCCTGCACAATCATTAGCACCATCAAGCCTAACAGCACCAACATGCCAATGACATGCACCATCCCTTCCCGCTCTGGCTCAATCCGCCGCCCGCGAATCGCCTCAATCACCACAAACAAAATACGACCGCCATCCAGCGCTGGCAGCGGCAGCAAGTTGGTTAAACCCAATGCCACATTGATAAAGGCGGCAATGGAGAGCAGCGGAAACAAATTCCGGTTTTGCGCCGATGCTTCAGCCGCCTGTCAAGCAATTTGGCTAATGCCCACAATACTTACCGGGCGTGCCTCCTGCGGTGTAATGTCGCCACTGAGCAGCATGGCGGGCAAGCGTAGGTACAGCGACACATAGTTGCCCATGAATTGCACAGCATCCACACCAGCCTCAATCGGATTGCGGCTAATGCGCTCACCCGTGGTAGACATCATCAGCCCTACGCCAATCGGCCCTTCGCTATCGGAGTCATATTCGCCAGGGGAGCGAGGCACCAGGGTAATGTTAAGCTGCTGACCATCACGGCTAACTAACAGTTGAATGGGCTGTCCGGCCATCTCATGCACCCGGTCTACCAGCACACTAGAGCTGTCGGCACGCACACCATCTACTTCAAGGATGACATCGTTGGCCTGCAAACCGGCCGTTTCGGCGGGTGAACCCGGATTGACGTTGCTAATGGCAACGGCCGGCGGGCCAATCATCAACGCCACCCAAAAAATGACAATGGCAGCAATAAAATTCATCCCGGCCCCCGACACCAGCACAAAAAAGCGTGCCCGTTTAGAAGCAGCGGCTAAACCATCTGGCACATTGGGGTCATCTTCTCCGGCCGGCCGTACAAAGCCACCCAAAGGAATCCAGTTTAGCGAAAAAATGGTGCCTTTTCGTTCGGCCAAGGTCATAGCACGGGGGGGCAATCCTAATCCAAACTCTTCAACACGAATATTTGATAAACGGGCCGCCCAAAAATGACCCAACTCGTGTACTAAAACGATGGGCGTAAGGATAATAATAAATCCACCAATGGCCCATAATATTGACATAATTCACATCCTAGATTTGGTCAGCTCACTGTTAGGCGAATTCCAAAAAGTAATCGAGGGAAAAACGGCCGTTTTCTCGGAATTCGCTGGGCATTTCTTCGGTTAAAGACTTATCTGTTTTTCCGAAAATGCCTTAAGTCGCTGCGTTTTGCTTAAGGTTAATAAAACTTACTATCACCTTATCTTTCGACCTCGGCTGTCTAACACTGGCAAACAGCCAAAACAACGGCGCATTTTCAGCGCACCATAGGTCATTATACGGCCTGACAATCGTTAATAGCAACTAGCAACCTGATGATTTAACGACACTCTAACGGTCACAGCAAATCTTATGTAGCCGAGCTTTCCCAAGCTCGTGATTTTGCACAAACCAAAGCGCGAGGATTGGAATCCTCGGCTACCAGGGAAAGATGATGGGCAAGAAAAGCAGCATGAGCAGCCAGATGAGCAGGGTAAGCGGCAGCCCCACTTTGGTAAAGTCGGTAAATTTGTAACCGCCTGAACCATAAACCAATACACACGACTGGTGCCCAATAGGCGTTAAAAATGAGTTTGAAGCAGCGACGGCTACCCCCATGACAAACGCATGAGGATCAATACCTAAACCCAATGCGGTTTGAATGGCAATGGGCGCCACCAACACCGCTGCTGCTGCATTGGACATAAAAGCGGTGAGAGCAGTGGTCAAAACAATCAGCCCCAGCATAATGCCACGAGGGCCTAACTCACCTACGAGTACGATGATGTTATTAGATAGGTATTGCGCCGTGCCCGTCTTTTCTAACGCCACCCCCATAGGTAACATTCCGGCAATCAAAAACACCGATTTCCATTCAATGGCTTCATACCCTTCGTCCATGGTCAGGCAGCCGGTGAGAACGGCAAGGATGGCACCCAAAACGGCAGCGGTGGAAATGTGGAGCCAGCCAAAACCAACGGCCGTTATCATGGACACAAAAATAAGCAAATTGATGGGCGCTTTCTTCAACCGAGGCAGTGCCTCCGGTGGGCGCAGCAGCAAAAAGGCGTTGTCATCCCGAATCGCCTCAATCCGCTCCCGTCGCCCCTGTACCAGCAGCGTATCCCCCATCAGCAGCCGCACATTTGCCAACCTGTCTAAAATCGGCGATTCGCCACGCCAGATTGCCAGCACCGTCAACCCATAGCGATCCCGAAAGTCCAGGTCACGCAGCGTTTGCCCAGTGAAGTGGGCAAGCTGGCTTACCACCACCTCAGCCACTGTGGATTCTTCAGAGCGCAAAGTAGCATCAGTAACAATTGCGGGCAGCAGCGACGCTTGATACGCCTTGCCTACCTGCAAAATTCGTTCACTAGAGCCATTTACCAGCAAAATATCGCCGGCTTGCAGCCGCAAGCCGGGCAAAATGCCCAAATTTGGCTCTCCTTCGCGCAGTACCCCCACAATCGTCAGGTCATACTCTTCGCCCAAGCGAGTATCAACCAAGCGCTTGCCAATCAGCGGCGAATTGGACTGAATGTGCAGTTCGGTCAGATAGTCGCGCAAATGATATTCTTGCGTCAGGCTATCCTGAGTGTGGGCATGGGAAGTATAGGATGGTAACAGGTGGCGGCCAACCAGCACCATGTAGGCAATGGAGCTAAAAAAGATGATTAAACCCATAGGGGTATAGTCAAAGAGGTGAAAGGGGGCAAAACCCACTTCAACAAGGGCATCACTAGCAAGTAGGTTGGGCGGGGTGCCAATGAGGGTGGTAACGCCACCAAGCAGAGAGCCAAAGGCCAGCGGGATCAGCAGTTTTGAGGGGGGAACTTTGGCTTTGTTGCCAATATTGATGACGACGGGTAGCAAAACGGCCGTTGCGCCAATGTTGTTCATAAACGCCGACATCGCCCCCACCGTCAGCATGACCACCAAAATTAACCGCCCTTCCCCTTGCCCCGCAATTCGCCCCCCATAACGGCCAATAAAATCGGCAATGCCCGTGTGAGTCAGGCTGGCACTGACAATATAGATAGCCCAGACGGTAATTACAGCCGGATTGGAAAAGCCAGAAAACGCCTCGCCTACATCCAAAATTCCCGTCAGCACAAGTGCCAACAGCACCATCAACGCCACCAGGTCTACCCGAAACAGTTCCAGAGCAAAGAGGACAATGGAGGCAACCAAGATTACTAAAACTAACCCAGATTCATATGTCACAGACCACTCCTTTTCGCAACTACAACCAAAATGGGATTGTAGCTGAAAATCGCTGCTTGACATTTATCTTAGAAACGGCTAGGATGTTGCACGGTACGTTTAAACATGACATGCGGGCAAGGTTAGCGCATGGACCTAATCCGAAGCGATTAGGTTGACGAGGTGGAGGTTCCTCACGTCACAGTGAGGTTAAGGCTGGGCAGTTGCCCGGCTGAAAATCGAGAGATCAGCGGATGCCTCCCAGGAGCGCCACACTCCTGACCATTTTTCTGCCCCTTCAAATGAAGCAAAACGTTCAAACCGGGTTTGGTAACTGCCCGACAAGCCGTTTTGCCGTGGCCCTTTATCAGTAATCAGTAAACAGTAATCAGTATTGATCTGTTTCTAAACCAACACTGATTACCGATCACTGATAACTGATTACTCTTAAGAAGGGGCGTCCCCATTAGCAAAGACAAGCAAGTTTGGGTACGTCCACACCAGCGAAGATGGTTTATTTTGCCGTTTCTGTTGGTTTTGGTGGTTAAACGGCCGTTAACAGCTTGCTCTGTCTTTGCCCCGGCACACATCCCCCTGTGCGCCGTTGTAAAGCCTGGCAACATTCAAGCAAATTTATTTCTAACCAGTTGAAAGGGCTGGTTAAACCTGAAGATTGAAGCTTGGGCGACTAGATCTCCCAATCTCCACATCTCTATTTATCAAGGAGCAACTGATCATGTGCGGTATCGTTGGATATATTGGAGCGCGACAAGCACCCAGCGTGGTGCTGCAAGGGTTAAAACGGCTGGAGTATCGCGGCTATGATTCGGCCGGGGTGGCGGTTTTGGAGCAGAACGGCCACATCGCCATCCGGCGGGACGTGGGCAAGCTGGGGAATCTGGAAGCGATGCTGGCGCATTCGCCGCTGACAGGGCACATTGGCATTGGGCACACGCGCTGGGCCACGCATGGGGAACCAAGCCAGCGCAACGCTCACCCGCACGTGAGCATGAACGGCCGTGTTGTGGTCGTTCACAACGGCATCGTAGAAAACTTTATGGAGCTGCGGGAAGAGTTGGAAGCCGAGGGGGTTGTCTTCCAGTCAGAAACGGATACAGAGGTGATCGTCCACACGGTGGAGCGGTTTATGGCTGGGGGGTTTGACTTTTTAACGGCCGTTCGCCGCACCCTCAACCTCCTGCAAGGTGCCAACGCTGTCGTCGTCATGACCATTGACCATCCCGACCAGCTTATTTGTGCCCGGTTGGGTAATGCCGGTGGTATCACCCTGGGTGTCGGTGAGAATGAAATGTTTATCGCCTCCGACATTCCCGCCATTTTGGAATACACCCGCGACATGGTGTTTCTGGAAAGCCGCCAAATGGCGCACCTTAACCAGGGGGGCTACACCGTTTATGATTTGCAGGGCAATGTGCTGACCCCCGAACTGCACAAAATTTCCTGGGACCCGGTGAGCGCAGCCAAGGGAGAGTTTAAGCATTTTATGCAGAAGGAGATTTTTGAGCAGCCGCGTTCGCTGATTGACACGCTGCGGGGACGGGTGGATTTTGAAAACGGCCGTATTCACCTACCTGATATGAACCTAACCCCGGAACTGGCGCAAAAGCTGCAAAAAATCTACATTGTGGCCTGCGGCACTAGCTATTATTCGGGGCTGGTGGGCAAATTCCTGATTGAATCCATTGCTCGCATACCGGTGGAGGTGGAGTATGCGTCGGAGTTTCGCTATTATGACCCGATTATTGATGAGAGAACGGCCGTTCTCTCCATCACCCAATCTGGCGAAACGGCCGACACCCTGGCTGCCTGCGGCCAAGCCCGCACTCAAGGTGCTACCCTCTGGTCCATCGTCAACGCCTTTGGCAGCGAAGCCATGCGCGTTTCCGATGGCTATATCGCCATGCAGGCCGGGCCAGAAATCGGCGTTGCCAGCACCAAGGCATTTACCACCTCCATCGTAGACCAATATCTGCTTGCCTGCGCCCTCGGCTATCTGCGCGGCACCCTGTCTGATAAACGGCTGCGGCAACTGATTGACGACCTCGCCCACCTGCCCAACCTCGCTGGACAAGTGCTGGATCGGGATGCCGAATATGAAGAACTCGCCAACCATTTCTTCAAAGCGCAAGATTTTCTCTTCCTGGGTCGCGGCATCAACTACCCCATCGCCCTCGAAGGAGCGCTCAAGCTCAAGGAAATTAGCTACATCCACGCCGAGGGATACCCGGCTGGGGAGATGAAACATGGCCCCATTGCCCTGATTGATGAAACGATGCCGGTGGTGGCACTGGTGACAAAAGACAGTCTGTATGACAAGATGGTGAGCCAGGTGCAGCAGGCGAAGGCGCGGGGGGGCGTGGTCATTGCCGTTGCCACCGAAGGGGACGAGGCGATTCGGCGCGAGGCGGATCATGTGATTTATGTGCCCAAAACGCCGCCGCTGTTGGCTCCCGTGGTCAACGTCATCCCCCTCCAGCTTCTCAGCTACCACATCGCCGTGCGGCGCGGCTGTGACGTAGACCAGCCGCGTAATTTGGCGAAGTCGGTGACGGTGGAGTAGGAAATGTGGAGATTGGAGATTGGTGAAGGTTCACAATCTCCAATCTCTAATCTCCACCATTACGCGCTTTTCAAATATTCGCGCACCAGCAAAGCTGCCGTTGCCCCTTCACCGGCAGCGCTGGCAACCTGCTTAGTGCTGCTGGCACGCACATCCCCAGCAGCGAAAATACCGGGAACGGCCGTTTCCAGCACCTCAGGTTCTCGGCCAGCAAACGCGGGCGGAGCCGGTTTATCATGCACCAGCGCGTGCCCCGTCACCACAAACCCCCATTTGTCTAGCACTACGGTGCTGTCACGCAAAAATGCCGTGTTGGGGTCTAGCCCAATAAAGATAAATGCCCCATCCGTGTGCAGTTCAGAAGTTACCCCCGTTTGCCTGTCCCGCACTTCCAAATGGGTTAACTTGGCATTGACACCACGAAACGCCTGCACATCGGTGTGCCAGCGCACCTCAATCTTGGGGTGGCTCAACACCTTCTCTTGAATTACCTGGCTGGCTTTAAATTCGCCGCCGCGCGCCAAAATTGTCACCTTGTCGGCAAACTTGGTCAGCAGCAAGCTCTCCTCGGTGGCGCTGTTGCCACCGCCTACCACCACCACTTCCTTGCCCCGGTAAAATGGGCCATCACAAGTGGCGCAAAAATGCACCCCAGCCCCCAAATAGTCCGTTTCACCATCTACGCCCAGGCGGCGATACTTACTGCCGGTAGTAATCAACAGGGCGTTACCACTGTATTCGCTGCCGTCGCCTGTCTCAATGCAGTGGTAATTGTCGTGGCTGTGGATGCCGCGCACCTCCTGCGCCTGCAAAATCTCCACCCCAAACTGCTCTGCCTGTTTCCGCAGCCGGTTGGCAAACTCAAGGCCAGCAATGCCTTCGGGAAAACCGGGCATATTGTCTAGCCGTTCCGTACCCGCCGCCTGCCCACCAACGGCCGCTTTTTCCACCACCAACGTGTCAATCCCTTCCCGCGCCGTATACAGTGCCGCTGTCAAACCAGCCGGCCCACCGCCCACCACAATCAGATCATAATGATGGCGGCTGGCCGTTGTCTTTAGCCCTAGCTTCTGCGCCAACTCGGCGTTGCTTGGCTCCACCAAAAACGAGCCATCCCCAAACACAATCGTGGGGATAATGCGCTTGCCGCCGTTGGTTTCAATGACAAACTGCTCGCCCGCCTCGTCTTGCTCAATGTCTACCCAGTTATAGGCAATCTGATGTTCCCCTAAAAACTGTTTGCTGCGGCGACAATCAGGGCACCAATAAGCACCATAGACGGTTATCGTTGGTTCACTCATGCACAAACTCCTTTAACAATGAGACACGGACGAACACGGAAGGACGCGGATAAATCTGCAAAATTTGCGTTACCTTTGGCTTGCGCGTTGGTGTTTGTTATGCCCGCCGTATCTACAAGAAAATTATCGTTACGTCTTCTTTGATAACATGACCCGCCCAATTTTTACGCCCTTATGATTCTCTACCGATCCATTTGGCAAAATGGGTTGCCATTGGTGAGGAAAAGAGGATGATTGAGTGGTATGAAGACAAAAAATTTGGGACGCACGGGTTTGCAAATAACGGCCGTTGGCCTGGGCTGCGGCAATTTTGGTGGCGTGGGCAGTGCCCCCGCGTTTTTTGGTCGCGGTGAAACCGAGGCCGAAGCGCACGCGCTGATGGACATAGCCTGGGACATTGGCATTAACTTCTTTGACACGGCCGATGCTTACGGCGGCGGGCGCAGCGAGGCGTTTATCGGCAATTGGTTGCGCCGCAAGGGGTCGCATGTGCGTGACCAGCTTATTCTAAGCAGCAAGGTCTTTAACCCGGTGGGTGATGGGCCAAATGATCGCGGGCTGTCGCGCCGCCATATCATGCATCAAATTGATGCCAGCCTGACGCGGCTGGGGGTGGATTACCTTGATATGTATCTGGCGCATGAGCCAGACCCGACCACACCGCTGGAGGAAACGCTGCGGGTGCTGGATGATTTGGTGCGGCAAGGCAAGGTGCGCTATATCGGTGCCTCGAACTTCCCCGCCTGGCTGCTGGTGAAGGGGCTGTGGATTAGCGACAAGTACCATTTGCACCGCTTTGAATGGGTGCAAAACAGCTACAGCTTGCTAGACCGAGGGGATGAATGGGAAATGCTGCCGCTTTGCCGTGATCAGCAGTTGGGCTACACGCCGTTTAGCCCACTGGCTGGGGGCTTTCTCACAGGCAAATATCAGCTGGAAGCGGATTACCCGACTGGGTCACGGATGACGCTGCGACCGGAGCCGTATTGGCGGCTGTGGAATGCGGCAACGTTTGCCAAGTTGGACAAATTGGGCGCGATGGCGGCGGATTTGGGGGTGAGCATGGCGGGGTTGGCACTGGCGTGGGTGATGGCACAAACGGCCGTTACGGCCCCCATCATCGGCCCGCGTCGCCCCAGCCACTTCCAGCCCGTGCGGGAAGCATTGAATCTATCGTTGACCGCCGATCAGATTACCGCCATTGGTGTTCTCTTTTCTGAAGATGGATGAACGAATAACGATCCAGCAAGGCTGGGATAGCATGAACCATTGGAGGAAATGGAGGCAGAGGGGGAAAACGGCCGTTTTCCAGCCCAACCGCCATACCACACTCCCATTTTTTGACAAACCCTAGTCCTGCTGATACAGTCAACCCATCAACCAAATGTGTTGTTTCTAAAAGTACAGAAAACCTACAATCAACAGATGTTGGTAGCATCATGACAACCACACGTAGGCCAAACCAATTGTTGTTTAATAAAACCAAAGGCTAAGCCCCTTCCTGTCTGGAAGCGGGCTTTTTTGGTTTCTTTGGAAAGATGATAAGGAGAAAAACCATGCACGATAGATCGACCCCCTCCTGGCGGCTTTTGCTTGCCTCTTTTGTCTTTCTCGCGTTGTTCAGCTATGGCGGCCAGCAGCTAGTCCTGGCCGACCACACGCCAGAACCAACGGCCGTTACTGTAGCTGGCAGCCTGCAAGATGAACTGGGCTGCCCCGGCGACTGGCAGCCTGAATGTACCAACACATATCTAACCTATGATGCCGCCGATGGCGTGTGGCAGGCTGTTTTTGACGTGCCGGCCGGAAGTTGGGAATACAAAGCGGCACTCAACAACGGCTGGGATGAAAATTACGGAGCCAACGCGCAGCCGGGTGGTGCCAATATTGGGTTGAATGTGGCGGCAGGAACGGCCGTTAAATTCTTCTACGACCACCAAACCCACTGGATCACTGACAACGTCAACAGCGTCATTGCCACCATTCCCGGCAGCTTCCAAAGCCAACTTGGCTGCCCTGGTGACTGGCAGCCCGACTGCCTGCAAAGCTGGCTCCAAGACCCCGATGGCGATGGCACCTACAGCTTCTCCACCACCAGCCTCGCCCCCGGCAGCTACGAAGCCAAAGTCACTATCAACGAAGCGTGGGATGAAAACTACGGCGTGGGTGGCGAACCCAACGGTGCCAACATCCCCTTCACCGTTGTCAACGCTGGTGACGAAGTGCTGTTTACCTACGATCCTCTCAGCCACATCCTCACCATCGAAGCTGGCGTTGAACCACCCGCCCTCGACTATGCCGTCATCCACTACAACCGCCCCGGCAACGACTACGACGGCTGGGGGCTGCACCTGTGGGGAGAAGCCATTGCCCCCAGCGAAGGCACTGCCTGGAGCGACCCCAAACCCTTTAGCGGCTTTGATGCCTACGGGGCTTATGTCGCCGTCAAATTAGCCGACCCCAGCAAGCCGGTCAACTACATCATCCACAAAGGGGACGAGAAAGACACGGCCAACGACCGCAACTTTGTCCCCGCCACCATCCCCGTGCTATGGCTACAGCAGGGAGACGAAGCCAACTACGATTCCCGCGCTGCCGCCACCGGCCACACCATCGTCCACTACCAGCGCCCCAACAACGATTATGACGGCTGGGGCTTGCACCTGTGGGGCGCAGCCATTGATCCAGCGGAAGCAACCGATTGGCTTACGCCCAAGCCACCCACTGGCTTTGACGACTACGGTGCTTACTTTGAAATCGCCCTTGCCTTTACCTCGCAGCCGGTCAACTTTATTGCTCACCTGGGCGACATCAAAGACCCCGACGCTGACCTGAGCTACACCCCCGCCGACCATTACGAAGTATGGGTGAAATCGGGCGACACGACGGTTTATGGGCAAAAAGGAGCCGCCACCGACACCGCCACCATTCATTATCATCGGCCGTTTGGCGACTACGATGGCTGGGGGCTGCACCTGTGGACAGGGTTTGATGGCTCCGTCACCTGGGGCGAACCGTTCCCACCCGCCGGTGAAGACAGCTTTGGCGTTTACTTTGAAGTGCCGCTGGTCGCCGATGCCCCGCTGCTCAACTACATCATCCACAAGGGGGATGAAAAAGACCCCGGCCCCGACCAGGCATTAATCTTTGCCGACACAGGCTATGAAATTTGGCAGATACAGGGCAACGGCACCCAGTTCACCGACCCAGCCATCGCCCTGGCCCACGCCAGCGGCAGTGCCGGTGATTTGGGCAAGCAGCAGGCGTATTGGGTCAACGAAAACACGATTGCCTGGCCCACCGCCGCCGACCGCAGCCTGACCTTCCAGCTTCACTACGCCGCCGATGCCAGCCTGGATTTAGGCAGCAGCGGCGTGACGGGCGGCAGTGCCATCACTCTGGAATTGGGCAATGGGCTGGATGGCAACAGCGCGGCTAAGTTCCCTCATCTAGCCACGCTGCCCACGCTGACCATTCCCGCCGACGCGCTGGCGATGGTGCCGGAGATTCTCAAGGGGCAGTTTGCGGTGTCGGCGATGATGGCGGACGGAACGGCCGTTGATGCCACCGGCCTGCAAATCCCCGGCGTACTCGACGACCTCTACACTTATCATGGCGACCTAGGCGTGGTCTGGGGCGATAATGGTGTGCCCACCATCCGCCTTTGGGCACCCACGGCGCAAAACGTCACCCTCCACCTCTTTGCTGACTCTGACCCCGCCACCAGCAGCACCACCTACCCCATGACGTGGGACGCTGCCAGCGGCACATGGTCTCTCGTTGGCGAAGCAAGCTGGGAATGGCAATACTACCTCTACGAAGTCGAAGTGTTCGCCCCCAGCACTGGCAACATCGAACACAACATCGTCACCGACCCCTATACGTTTAGTTTGGCGATGAACAGCAAGCGCAGCCAGATCGTCAACCTCGAAAGCCCTGACCTCAAACCAGAGGGATGGGACACCGTTGCCAAACCCGCGCTGGCCGCCCCTGAAGACATTACCGTATATGAACTCCACGTGCGCGACTTTAGCGCCAACGATCTCTCCGTTCCAGAAGCAGATCGCGGCACGTTCAAAGCCTTTACTGACCTGACCAGCAACGGGATGCAGCACCTGCAAGCCTTGGCCGCTGCCGGGTTATCCCACCTGCACCTGCTGCCATCGTTCGACATTGCCACCATCAACGAAGACAAATCTACGTGGCAAGCACCTGACCCCAGCGTACTGGCCGGGTATGCCCCTGATTCTGACCAGCAGCAAGCCGCTGTTGCCGCCACCGAAAACCTCGACGGCTTCAACTGGGGCTATGACCCCTTCCACTACACCGTCCCCGAAGGCAGCTACAGTACCAACCCCGACGGCCCCACCCGCATCCTGGAGTTCCGCGAAATGGTGCAGGCGCTCAACGAGGATGTGGGCGTGCGGGTGGTGATGGATGTGGTTTACAACCACACCAACGCCGCCGGACAGGCCGAAAAATCGGTGCTAGATCGCATCGTCCCCGGCTACTACCATCGGCTCAACGCCAACGGCCAGGTCGAAAGCTCTACCTGCTGCGCCAACACCGCCACCGAGCACAACATGATGGAAAAACTCATGATTGACTCGCTGCTGGTGTGGGCCACCGAATACAAAGTAGATGCCTTCCGCTTTGACCTGATGGGGCACCACATGCTCAACAACATGATCCACGTGCGTGACGCGCTCCACGCCCTGACCCCCGCAGCCAACGGCGTAGATGGCAACAGCATCTACCTCTACGGCGAAGGGTGGAACTTTGGCGAAGTGGCCGACAATGCACGCGGGGTTAACGCCACCCAGCTTAATGTGGATGGCACCGGGATTGGCACCTTTAGCGACCGGCTGCGCGACGCCGTGCGCGGGGCTGGGCCGTTTGACAGCGGCCAGGATTTGCTGCGGCAAGGGTTTGCCAGCGGTTTGTACTACGACCCCAATGCCTCAAACCAGGGCAGTTCCGATGACCAACTGGCGCGGCTGCTGCTGCTTTCCGACCAGATTCGGGTGGGCATGGCGGGCAATTTAGCCGACTACCAGTTCACCGACCGCACAGGAAATTTAGTAACAGGTGCGGAAGTGGATTACAACGGCCAGCCGACCGGTTACACCGCCGACCCCCAGGAAAACATCAGCTACGTTTCCAAACACGACAACCAGACGCTCTACGACATCTACGCCTATGGGCTGCCGCAGGACACGCCGATGGCCGAGCGGGTGCGGGCGCAAAATGTGGCCCTCAGCACGGCCATGCTGGGACAAGGGGTGCCGTTCTTCCAGGCAGGCAGCGACATGCTGCGCTCCAAGTCGCTGGATCGGGACAGCTATGATTCGGGCGACTGGTTTAACCGGCTCGACTTCACCTACCAAAGCAACAACTTTGGCGTGGGGCTGCCCATTGCGCGGGTCAATGAATCAAACTGGCCGGTTATGCAGCCAATCTTGGCAAACCCCAGCCTGATGCCCACACCCAATGACATTGAGCTATCGGCAGATCTGTTCCAAGAGCTATTGGCGATTCGCAGTTCCTCGCCGCTGTTCCGGCTGCACAGCGCCGCCGACGTGCAGGCACGGCTGGCGTTCCACAACACCGGCCCCGATCAACTGCCGGGGCTGATTGTGATGACGCTGTCGGATCAGGTGGGCTTGTCTGACATTGACCCGAACTACGAGATGATTGTGGTGCTGCTCAACGCCAACGACGAGGCACAGAGCTTTGCCGCGCCGCTGGCGGGCTTGAACTTGGTGCTGCATCCGGTGCAGGCAAATTCGATTGATACGGTGGTGCAAGGGGCATCGTTTGACAGCGCGACGGGAACGTTCAGTGTGCCGGGACGAACAACGGCCGTTTTTGTCCTCCCGCAAACCACTCCCGAACACCGCGCCTTCTTCCCCATCGCCGCCTACCACGGTTCCCCATTGGGCGGTGGCGAAACCAACGACCCGCTGGCTGAAACGCTGGTGCGTGCCCCCGTCAGCCACGCCGTTCAGGACGACGTGTTCTACTTTGTTATGCCCGACCGCTTTGCCAACGGCAACACCGCCAACGACCTGGGCGGCGTGACCAGCGGCAACTTGGCCGAGCATGGCTACAAGGCTGACGACAAGGCGTTTTATCACGGCGGTGACTTGCAGGGGATGATTGACCATCTAGATTATCTGGAGGGGCTGGGAATAACGGCCGTTTGGATGACCCCCATCTTCCGCAACAACCCCACCCAATCCGACGGCTCCACCGAGTTTGGCTTCGGAGCCGCCTACCACGGCTACTGGATCATTGACTTCGAGAACGCCGACCCTCACCTGGGCAGCAACGAAGACCTGACCGCCTTCATCAACGCCGCCCATTCGCGGGGAATCAAGGTCTTCTTTGACATCGTGCTAAACCACACCGGCGACATCATTGATTACGCCGAACAAACCTACAACTATCGCAACAAAGAAGAGTACCCCTATCTGGATGCCGAGGGTAACCTATTTGACGACAGTGACTATGCGGCCGGTGACACCTTCCCCGAACTCGACGCTGCTACCAGCTTCCCCTACACCCCCGTCTTCCGCGATGCGGCGGGGGCAACGGCCAAAAGCCCGGCCTGGCTCAATGACCCCACCTACTATCACAACCGGGGCGACTCCAGCTTCGTCGGCGAAAACTCCGTTTACGGCGACTTCTTTGGGCTGGACGATCTGTTCACCGAACAGCCGGCCGTCCGCGATGGCCTCATCGAACTGTACAAACAAATCATCACCGACTTCAACATTGACGGCTACCGCATTGACACCGTAAAACACGTCAACATCGAACTGTGGCAAAAATTCGGCCCCGAAATCATGGCCCACGCCCAGGCCGAAGGCAAAACCGACTTCTTTATGTTTGGCGAAGTGTTTGATGGCAACCCCGCCTTCATGAGTCGCTACACCACCGCCGGTAATTTGCCCTCGGTGCTGGACTTTGGGCTGCAGGGGCAGGCCAACGGTTTTGCTACCGGTGCTAACCCCACCAACAACCTGCGCGACCTGTTTGCCAACGATGATTACTTTACCGATGCCGACTCCAACGCCTACATGCTGGCTAATTTTGTCAGCAACCACGACATTGGCCGTATTGGGCGCAATGTACAAAACAGCGACCCCGACACGGCCGAGTCGGAATGGGTGGCCCGCAGCACGCTCGGCCATGCGCTGATGTATTTTTCACGCGGCTTCCCGGTCGTTTACTATGGCGATGAGCAAGGGTTCACCGGCGACGGCGGCGACAAGGATGCCCGCGAGGATATGATGGCGAGTCAGGTGGCGGTCTACAATGACAACAACCTGATTGGCTCGGACGACACGACAGCTATTGAGAACTTTGACCAGAACCACCCGCTGTATCAAATGCTGGCTGATTTGGCCGCGGTGCGTGAGGAACACGTGGCACTGCGGCGCGGGGCACAAATTCACCGCTTTAGCAGCGATGGCCCAGGTGTCTATGCCTTCTCGCGCATTGACCGGGAGGAACAGGTAGAGTATTTGGTGGTGCTGAACAATGCCGAGGTGCCCAAGCTGGTAACGATTCCGACCTACACGCCAAGCAGCGCGTGGACGGCCGTTTATCCCGCTTCTGCCCCCGGCACCCACAGCAACGTCACCGGCCACATCTTGCTGACGGTACCGCCACTCAGCGTCACCGTCTACCAGGCAGCAGGTACCGTTCCCCCCAGCAGTGCCGCGCCGTCCATCGCCTTTAGCGGCAACGTGGCCGCTGGTGAGGTGTTTGGCCGCGCCGAAATCAGCGTCAGCCTGGGGCGTAACCAACTGGCCGAGGTGACGTTTGCCGTCAAGGGTGCCAACGATGCCGACTACACCATCCTCGGCACGGACACCAACGCGCCGTACCGGGTGTTCTATGACGTGAGCGACCTGCCGCTGGACACCTCGTTGACCTTTGCAGCGGTCGTCAACGACTTAAATGGGCATTTGCGGGTGGTGAAAGAAACGGCCGTTACCGTCACCGACCCCAACACCGTACCGGATGCCGGTTATGCCGTGCTGCACTACAATCGGCCGGTCGGCGACTACGACGGCTGGGGCTTGCACCTGTGGGGCAACGCCATTGACCCCTCCGAAGCCACCGAATGGACGGCTCCCAAGCAGCCCAACGGCGAAGATGAATACGGCGTTTTCTTCTACATCAAGCTCGCCAACCCCAACGAACCACTCAACTTCATCATCCACAAAAGTGACGAAAAAGATACCCCCAATGACCGCAGTCTTGTCCCCGCCAACGGTGCTGAAATCTGGCTGATGCAAGACGATGCCGCCAACCACGCCAGCCAGGCCGCTGCCCGTGGCGAAACCACCATCCACTACAACCGCCCCGGCGGTGATTACGGTGGCTGGGGGCTGCACCTGTGGGGCGATGCCCTAGCCCCCGGCGAAGGCACCGACTGGGCCACGCCCAAGCTGCCCGATGGCTTTGACGACTACGGTGCGTATTTCAACATCGCCCTGGCCGACTCCAGCCAGCCCGTTAACTTCATCATCCACAACGGGGATGCAAAAGATACCGATGCTGACCGCAGCTATGTGCCGGATGCGGCTCCAAACCTGTGGCTGGCGCAGGGCGATGCCACCAACCACGCCCAGCGCGGCGCGGTGGAGAACTTTGTCACCATCCATTACCATCGCCCCGGCGGGGATTATGGCGACGCGACCAGCGACAACTACAACGACTTTTGGGGGCTGCACGTCTGGACGGGGGCGGCTTCGGGTGTAGATTGGACAAACCCGCTGCGTCCGGCCGGCTCTGACCGCTTTGGCGTTACCTTCCGTGTGGATTTGGCCGCCAATGCTACCGAACTGGCCTACATCCTGCATCGCGGCGACAACAAAGATTTGCCCGATGACCAGTTCCTCAATCTAGCC
>JAGQGA010000006.1:23192-29778 GCA_020432595.1 Anaerolineales bacterium
ACCGACTTTGGCTATGAGGTCTGGATTTTGCAGGCAACACCAGGGTATCTGCTGCCGATGCCATAACGGTTTGATCAAAAAAGGCGGGCTTTTTACCAAAGCCCGCCTTTTTTAATTACAACATCTTGACGATAGCTACGAACCGATAGCAACCACTTCCTCTATAGCAAATTGCATTTCTGTTGTCCGCTGCACAACCTGTGACGCTCGCAAAATTTCAAAACGCACGATGCCTCCGTCATAACCAAAATCAGCAATCACGCCTGGCCTTACTTCATCACTTTCCTGAATCCGCGCCTCGCGCAATGTTATTAACAGCGTATCCGTTTCTTGGTCGTATACAACTTTCATGAGTGTTATTCCTTAACATACCGCCTAATTTGAGAGGTTTTGTAAACAGTAATTACTGTAATTGTCGCCTCAGCCTCAATTGTGACTACCCGCAGCAACATTTCTCTACGTAATAGTTTATCATAATAACGCCGCATCATAATCTGGCGACCTGGTGGGTCTGGCACAATAAACTCTGGTACAGTAACAGTTCGTTCAACTTCACTCAATTCAATTTCGCGTTCCTCAAGATTTTTTTGAGCATGTTTTGTCCACAGTATTCGTTTCATCAAATTGTTTGTTGCCTCTCTACCCAAAACTCCTGATGACTATTGCCACATTCTAAAATCATCCTTACCATTGCAGATGAAAAACGGCCGTTTTTCACCCCCGATACACTTCTCCCGCAATCCACCCCATTCCGCCAAACCCAGCAATATAGCGCACTTGCGTCACTGCCAGCCGGTAAAAGGCAAAATCGGTAAAGGTGGCGTAGCTGACGGCGCTGGGGTGAAGGGCGGTAAACGGCCGTAAAAGCAACTCCTTCTCCGCCACCGGCAGCAAATGCCCCAGCAGCGTCACCCGTGGCCGCGCCAGCGCATTGGGGCTTTCCATTTCCGGGGCCAGCAGCAGCGACACTCGGTCATCCACCGCCGCATATTGCTGATGCTCCGCCAGGCGGCTCAACAGCAGCACCACCTCCCCATTGGGCAGCGGCAGCAGTTCCACCAGCGAGGCATAGGGAAAGCCTGTTTCCGGCTGCAATGTTGCCAACACCCCGCGCTTGCTGTTTGCCACCACCTGCCGCGCCGCCTGCGTCAATTCCGTCTCTTTTCCGGTGTTCATACATTCACCTTGTTTTTGAATATGTCTCTACCATACGGAGCATATGCAATACGCTCTACCGTTCTGCAATCGTGATTTCACCAATACTTTCCACCACCACATCCGCGTGCTGTTGCAAGACGGCTAAATCACCTGCCCCATCGCGCACGCCAATGCAGCCCGCAACCCCCGCATTGCGCCCAAACACCATGTCGCTGGCGGTGTCGCCCACCATCAACATGCGCTGCGGCGACACGCCCAGCGTTTGCGCGGCGTGATAGAGGCCATCGGGGGCCGGTTTGTTCGGCAAGGGGTCATCGCCACACACAACGGCCGTTACCCATTCCGCAATCCCCAATGCCGGTAGCTCATCCAGCGTGGCGCGACGGTCATCGCTGGTAATGACCGCAATTTTGACCCCCGCCACGTGCAGCGCTTGTACTGCTGCCGCTACATTTCCCAGTGGGCGTACCAACTGCGCCGAGGGGATGGCTTCGATGGTTTCGGTAACGGCCGTTTGCACCAACCCCTCCGCTGCATGCCAAGCCACCCCATGCTGATACAGCACCCCCGCCGCCAGCGTGTAGAGCTTGGGAATGGATGCCACCGCCAGCGGGCTGTCGTTGACCACCCGCTGGCTCGTCGGCTCATACCCCAACGTCTGAAACAACGCCTGCCGCATCGCCAGCGAACCATCGGTGCGGGCAATCAGAGCATCCACCCAAAGCTGCGCCTTCTGCCCCCACAAATGGTGAAAATCGAGCAGCGTCCCGTCTTTGTCAAAGGCGATTGCGTCTATGTTGAAATAACGGCCGTTAATCCCTACTCTTGCCATCTCATACCCTTCGGAATAGGACGCAGATTTACCTGATTTTCCTGATTATCAGGTTCATTAGGTAAATCTGCGTCCCATCCTCTTACTTCGTCTTAGCCACATATACGCCCAATTGCGCCGAAATCTGTTCCGCCGTTTGCTGCGCCAACGCCACCACCGCCGCTGGCTCTCCCGCCGGAAAGCGAAACGAGGGGCCAAACAGGGTAATAGAGGCCACCATCTCACCATCCCCATTTTGCACCGGTACAGCCACTGCGTTCAGACCAGGGGCAAACTCCTCCAGCGACCAGTCATAACCCGTTTCACGGATTTGCTGCAAACGCTGCCAAAGCTGTGCCGAGTCGGTGGGCGTGCCGGGGCCATAGGGAGCTAACGGCCGTTTCACATACCGCTCCACCTGCCTATCCGACCGCGCCGCCAAAAAAAGCCGCCCCGATGTGACCACATGCAGCGGCAGCCGCGTCCCCGTCCAATCCTTCACCTGCACCGCCCCGTCGTGACGCACCTGATCCACGTAAAAAGCCGAATCACCGTCAGGAATACACAGCCCCACATCCTCGCCCACTTGCTCCGCCAGCCGCAGCAAAAACGGCCGCGCCAGCAGCACCAGATTTTGCTGAAACGGCAGCCGCACCACCAGCGACATCACGCCGCTGCCAATTTGAAAGTGATCGTTCTTGTTTTGGCGCGAAACGGCCGTTAATCCCTCCAACGTCCCCAGCAGCCGCGAAACCGTGCTTTTCGGCAACCCCACCCGCGCCGCAATCTCCGTCACTCCCAGCCCCTCCGGGTGCGAAGCCACCGCATCCAGGATCGCAAACGCCCGCTCAATGGATTGAACGCTTGACATCGTTCCGCACCTCAGTACAATCCCGCATAATGGAACAGATTTAACAGGAGTTACACCCCCTTGTCAAGCAAGACCTATCGCTTCATCCTCACCGGCGTTGGCAGCGTCGGCAA
Organism: Anaerolineales bacterium; assembly: GCA_020432595.1. The sequence goes on from JAGQGA010000006.1 coordinate 26,146, forward strand.
AGATTTATTACGTACTCTGCTGCAAAACGGCCCCCTGCTGGCACAGCGCTACGGCCTCACCTTGCGGCTTGTCGGCGCGGCCGATTCTGGCGGCGTGGTCGCCAACGCCAACGGCCTGGACATGGCCGCCCTGTTGGCGCACAAAGAAAGCGGCCGCAGCGTCAGCCAATTCGCTGGCGGTCAGCCCGGTCAGCCACCCGCCGCCCTGTTTGACCTGGTAGAGGCGGATTTGCTGCTGGAAGCTACCCCCACCAATTTGCAAGACGGCCAGCCAGGGCTGGATTTGGTTAAAACGGGGCTGCAAAAAGGGATGCACGCCGTGCTTGCCAGCAAAGGGCCGCTGGTGCTGGCCTTTGACGAACTGGCCGCCCTTAGCGATTGGCGGCAGCCGGGCGCACCGGCATTGCGCTTTAGTGGCGCGGTGGGCAGCCCCCTGCCTTCGGTCAGCGTGGGGATGCGCGACTTGGCCGGGGGGCATATTCGCCAAATTGAGGCGGTGGTCAACGGCACGACGCAAATGATTTTGCAGCTTATGGGCGAGGGGCAATCCTATGCCGACGCCCTGAAGGAGGCGCAGGCCAAGGGGATTGCCGAGCCGGACCCGTCGCTGGATGTGGACGGCTGGGACAGCGCCAACAAGCTGGTGATTTTAGCCAACACGGTGCTGCGCCAGCCCACCAAACTGGCAGATGTGGCGGTGCAGGGCATTGGCAACGTCTCGCTAGATGAGATTCGGGCGGCAACGGCGGCGGGTGGGCGAATGTCGCTGGTGGCAAGGGCGGTGTGGGAGGAGGAAAACGGCCGTTATTCCCTCTCCGTTGCCCCTGTTGCCCTCTCCCCCGACCACGACCTGGCGCGGCTGTACAACGACAGCATGGGCATTGTTTACGACACCGATGTGTTCGGTCGGCTGGCCCTGCTCTGCGCCAACCCCGGCATCGGCACCGGCGCAGCCATGATGAAAGATGTGATCGGTATTTTTGCCGGATAGAGATTAGAGGTTGGAGATTGGAGATTATGAAGGTTCATCAATCTCCAATCTCCAATCCCCAATGAACCAAACCCATGACCCAAACCACCCCCATCCCCACCCCTCTCACCCTCCACACTGCCAGCGTCCAGCCCGAATGGCTCGACTACAACCAGCACATGACCGAAGGCTTTTACGCTGTCGCCTTCTGCCAAGCCTCCGAAGCCTTTCTCGATTACCTCGACATCGGCCCCGCCTACCGCGAACGCACTGGCTGCACCATCTACACCGTCGAAAGCCACCTTAATTATTTGCGCGAGCTAAAAGTGGGCGCGCCGCTGCGCTTCACCACCCAGCTTTTGGGGCATGATGCCAAGCGAATGCACGTTTACCATGAGATGTTCCACGCCGAAGAAGGGTATTTGGCGGCGACGTTTGAGGTGATGATGGTACACGTAGACCAGCGCGTGGTCAAAACGGCTCCCATGCCCGACCCCGTGCTGGCGCAATTTGCCGCCATTCAGCAGGCACACAATGCCTTACCTCATTCAAAATGGGTGGGGCGGGTGATGATGTTATGACGTAGAGACGCAAGATTTTGCGTCTCTACAGGATGGTTTTTATGAAAATCGGCGTTGTTTATCCTCAAACAGAACTTGCCAGCGATCCCATTGCCATTCGTGACTACGCGCAGGCAGTCGAGGCGATGGGGTATGAGTTTGTGCTGGCCTATGACCACGTTTTGGGCGCAAATCCCGACCGCCCCGGCGGGTGGAGTGGGCCATACACCCATGAGTCGTCGTTTATGGAGCCGTTTGTGCTGTTTAGCTTTATGGCGGGCGCCACCAGCAAGCTGGGGTTTGCCACCGGCATTTTGATTTTGCCACAGCGGAAAACGGCACTGGTAGCCAAACAGGCGGCGACGCTGGATGTGTTGTGTAACGGCCGTTTTCGTCTCGGCATTGGCGTGGGCTGGAATGAAGTCGAATACGTGGCGCTCAACCAGAACTTCCACACGCGGGGGCGGCGAGCCGAGGAGCAAATCCGGCTGCTGCGCGAGCTGTGGACGAAGCGGCTGGTGACGTTTAACGGCAACTGGCACAATATCCCCGACGCCGGGCTGCTGCCCATGCCCATTCAGCAGCCCATTCCCATTTGGATGGGCGGCCATGCTGATGCGGTGCTGCGCCGCATTGCCGTCATGGGTGACGGCTGGATGCCGGGCTTTCGTGAAGCGCATCAGGCACGGGCAACGCTGGATAAATTGGCGGGGTATTTGGCAGAAAACGGCCGTTCTCGCAGCGACATCGGCCTCGAACCCCGGCTGCACTATGGCGACGGCAATCTGGATCGGTTGGGGCAATCGGCGGCCGGCTGGCGCGAAGCCGGAGCCACCCACCTCAGCCTCAACACCATGGACTCCGACTGCACCACGCCCGATGAGCATCTGGCGGCGTTGCGGCGTTTTGCCGAAATAATTTTTTGATGTTAATCGTGGGGAGAAGGGAGTGGGCAGTGTTCAGTACCCCACTCCCTTCTCCCCACTCCCTTCAGCCAAACCACATGGAACTTCTCGGTGGCCCCCTCTTCGCCGTAGCCGGTGCGGGTGAATCGCACGGCCCGGCGGTGACAACGATTATTTTTGGCACGCCGCCCGGCTTAAAAGTGTCGCGGCAGCAGGTGCAGGCGTATTTGGACAGACGGCGGCCGGGCAGCAACCGCCACGGTACGCCGCGCAACGAAAAAGATAAGGTGGTTTTTCTCTCTGGTCTGTACCAAGACAACCACGACGCGCTGGCAGCAGGGCCGGAGATTCGCGTCTCGGTGGAAGGGAGCGACTTTGCGACAACCGGATATGAAGAGGGATACACCACCGGCGAACCCATTAGCGCGATAGTCCTTTCTACCAGCAATAAATCGGCGCATTACCAGCAGTTTATGGGTGCCACGGGCGAAGTGCGCCCCGGCCACACCGATTTGGTGAAGTTCCACCAGTCGCAGGGGTTTGTGGACGTGCGCGGCGGTGGTCGCTCCAGCTACCGCTCCACCATTTCTGACGTGATTGGCGGCTCGGTAGCGCGGCTGTTTTTGCAGCAAACGTTTGGCACGGTCATTTTTTCGGCCATTACGCAGGTGGGGCCGTTGAAGACGGAGCAAACGTTAAGCCGCTATTTTGCCCATCTGCTGGCGGAGACCGGGGGGCAGCGGGTGAGTGAGGAGAACTTAACGGCCGTTTCCCATCGCCTCACCACCGCCGAAATCCACACCCTTGACGCCGAATTTGCCGAAGAAGCAGGAGAGTTAATCAAACAAACGCGCATCGAAGGGGATTCGCTGGGGGCAATGGTAGAAGTGGTGGCCATCAACGTGCCGGCTCTGGTGGGCGACCCGCTCTACCAAAGCTTGAAGGTACGGCTGATGGGGACGCTGGGCGGGCTAAATGCAGTGCAGTCGTGTGAGGTGGGGGATGGAACGGCCGTTATTGCCCGGCGCGGCAGCGACAACAACGACCCCATCCGCACCGGCGGCTACCAAAGCAACAGCCACGGCGGGCTAATTGGCGGCATCACCACCGGAATGCCGCTGGTTTGTCGCGTGGGCTTCAAGCCCACTTCCACCATTGTCAAGCCGCAGCAGTCGGTGCGGAAAAATCTGGAAGAGAT
>JAGQGA010000700.1 GCA_020432595.1 Anaerolineales bacterium
TACCCGCTTATCCTGATACGGCCATTCGCCAAAGGTCAGCACCTTTTCATAGGTGTAGCGTCCCATCACCAGCAAATCAACGCTGCTCATAAAAGCAGCATAGCCAAAATCTTCCCCCTCCGGCACCGTTTGGCTGGCGGTGTCAAGCCAATCCAGATCGTCATTTTCTCTGGCAATAAACCCATCCAAGCTGGTGGCAATGTACACGGATACGGTTGGTTTCATAAATACCTTCCTCGGAAATAGGACGCAGATTACCCTGATTTTCCTGATCAAAAAGATCATCAGGTCAATCTGCGTCCTGCTTTAAGCTCCAAGTCTCCCCACTACCCCTTCTGCAACTGAGCCACCTTGTCTACATACACCTGCATCGCCGCTTCGCTTCCTGTTCCCTTTAGCTTGGCCCAGGCATCATATTTGGCGCGGTTGGCAAAATCCATCATCCCCGGCCGGCTGCCGGTACAATCTCCTTGCGTTGCCTGCTTATAGTAGCTGTATAAAACCAGCAAATCATTGTTGTTGGGTCGCACCTTTAACTCTTTGGCATCAGCCTGTGCCTGCACGAAACGTTGTTCCAAATCGCTGCTCATTGGTTTACTCCTTGTGAAAGGTATGTCTTATTCTCAACAGATGCAGTATAGAGAAGTTTGGCAGCGGTATCAACGAAAACGGCCGTTTTTCGCCCCACCCCACCATTCTCTCCCCATCCCCTAACTTGACATAGTGTGTCACCATGCTAAACTGTCTGGCATATGGGTGACCGGAATTCACGCTTAGGGCGCATGTGGAATTGGCTGGTATGGCGGCCGCTGACGGCTCCGTTTCGCTGGGGGCAGCAGCGGCGGCGACGGCGACGGACGAAGGCATCGCTAACGGCCGTTCTTTCCCCCTCAGCCACCAACCCATCCCCCAACCCCATCAACAAACTGCTGGCAATAACGGCCGTTTTTTCCACCCTCGCCCTCATTGCGGTTACCGCTTACGCTCTGCTGCACCAGCCCATCGCCCCGTCGCCCATCACCATTGTTTTAACCCCTACCCCAGTGGACACTCCAGAGCCAACGGTTGTGAAAACGGCCGTTTCCACCCAGCCCGAACCCCTGCCCACCCCCTTGCCCACGCCTACGCCCGTGCCAACGGCCGTTCCCCTACGCGACCCCCTTGCCAATGGCGGCAGCATCCTCTTTAGCCTGCGGCGCGACGGCAACGAAGACATTTTTCTGCTTCCGGCCGGGCAGCCCGCCCCCATTCGCCTCACCGACCATCCCGCCCCCGACCGCGACCCGGCGTGGCGACCCGACGGGCAGGCCATCGCTTTTTCCTCACGGCGCGACGGTAACTGGGAGATTTACGTTTATGATTTGGCAAACGACGATTTGCAGCGCGTGACCCAGCAGGGCGGCTTTGACGGCGCACCGGCCTGGTCGCCCGACGGGCTGTGGCTGGTTTATGAGTCGTACCGCGACGACAACTTCGATCTCTATCTGCAAAAAGCGGATTTGAGCGAACCGGCGCGGCGGCTGACCACGCATCCAGCGGCGGATTATGCCCCGGTCTGGTCGCCCGATGGTCGCCACGTCATTTTTACAAGCTGGCGCGGCGGCAGCGAAGATTTGTTTGCCCTGTCGCTGGATGATGCCGGGCTGGAAGCGGTGAATTTGACCAACACCCCCGACCTGCACGAAAACGAGGCCGCTTTTGCTCCAAACGGCCGTTTCCTGGCCTACACCCAATCCGACGGCACGCTGCCCATCATCGCCGTACAGCCGGTGGGGGAAGATGGGCGGCTGCTAGGGGCGACAACGACAATTGGGCAGCAGGGGCAATCCCCTACCTGGGCACCCGACAGCGGCTCGCTGCTTTACGTTTACCAGCGGGGCGGGCAGGATTATTTGCTGGGCGGCAGCGTGGAGGCGTGGGGAGTAGTGGCGCAGGCGTATGCGCCAAACGGCCGTTTGTCCCACCCCGACTGGTCGCCCACCATCGTTGACCCCGCCATTTTGGCCTCGCTGCAATCGCGGCTGGCGCGGCGCGACGCTGGCTCCACTGCCGCCAAGGAGCTATTTACCGAGGCCCTGGCTCCAGGACCGCTGGCGCTGCTGTTTGAACTGCCCGTCAGTGCCCCGGCCCCCTATCTCAACGACCACGTAGACCAATCGTTTTTGGCACTGCGCGAACGGGTGACGGCCGAGGCGGGCTGGGATTTTCTGGGGCAGTTGGATGGGCTGTTTGTGCCGCTGGAAGCCCGACCACTGCCGGGGCAACCGCTGGAAAATTGGAGCCAAGCGGGGCGGGCATTTGATGTGGCTTACCGCGAGGCGTTGGCTTTTGACCCCCGACTGGAGGTGGTGCGTGAGGAGGTGGGCGGGCAGACGATGTGGCGGTTGTTTGTGAAAACGGCCGTTCAGGATGGCACGCAAGGGGAGCCGCTGCGCCGTTTGCCCTGGGATTTTCGTCCCCGGCTCGATGGCGACCCGCTTTATTATGACCAGGGTGGCAAGCTGCGCGAGGCGATTCCGGCTGGCTACTACATTGATTTTACCGCCCTGGCCGCCGAATATGGTTGGCAGTGCGTGGCCGCCAGCGACAACTGGCGCACCTATTTTGCCGGGATTCAGTTCTGGCATTTTGAAAATCGGCAAGATTTAAGCTGGCCGGAAGCAATGCGGCAGCTTTATGATGAAGCGGCGTTGACGGCGGCACTGGGAGAGCGGTGGGATCAATAAATTGAGAATTAAGAATGAAGAATTGAGAATGGGGAACGATACATCATTCTCAATTCTCAATTCCCTATTCTCAATTCTCAATTAGACAGAAGTTGGGGAAGAAGTATGGAGAAACAATTTATCAACCCACCAGAACTGGCCGAACCGCGTGGGTTTAATCATGGCATTTTGGTGACGGGGGGGCG
>JAGQGA010000701.1 GCA_020432595.1 Anaerolineales bacterium
CGCTACTGCCTTTGCGGAGAGTGGTGGGCAGGTTCAGCTTAGTGGTGGTGAAAACAACAGTGGAAGAGCTGAAAATGGCGGGATAGTCTGGGTTTTTGATGGTAACAATAATAGTGGCACTGCTTCTGGTGCTCAATCCGCTGCTATAATCAGCGATGCCAATAATAGCAGCGCCATCGCCACAGGGGATGGTGCGGTAGCCAATGCCGTTGGTGGCAACAACAACAGTGCAACCTCTACGGGGGTTCACACCTGCGCCGGTAATGGGGATGACAACGAGGTGGCTGTAAACGAAGATCTGTGTAACAACTAGTTTTTGGGGGTGAAACGGCCGTTTTTCTCTACAAAGTTGTGTGTGGTGGGGAGAAACGGCCGTTTTCCCCTCACACACCAATCCACCACCATTATTTGGTATTCAATTAAGGAGGCATACCATGTTCACCGTAAATTTTTTTAATGACAGCGCATACCCGCTTAAATTAGTCAAAACGCAAGACCAGAGCGAACATACTGTTCGTGGGGGAGCAGGGGTGGCAACGGCCGTTCCCAACGTCAACGTAGGCGATGAATTTCAAATTACCAATTTAGGCGACCCAGCCTCGCTCTATCGCCCCGTCTTCATCACCGACACCAGCATGACCGATGTTGCCCTAAATGGCAATATCCCGCTACGCGATCAGAAGCTTAGCATTCTTGGCATCGAGGAAGTCGATCATCGCTCCAATCTCTTTGGTGTTGACATCGCCACCTTCAACCCGCGTCGCGTCGTTAACAGCTTCGCCAAGAAGCCTATTTTTGAAGCTCTATCGCCAGACTCCATTGATTACGAGTTCCAGAGTGGCAAAGTCATCAAAAGCGGCCTGAATTTTTCTGGCACCCATTTAAGCCTGGGCAGCAGCAATGTCAAAATGGTTTACGGCTACTCTTCTTTTGCCAGAGAATGGGGCATAAACCTGGGCCTTTCAGCAGACATCCCGCTTACATCCGGTGGTGGTAGCGTGTCGCCGGGCCTAGACTTTAGCTATAACCAATTTGATAATAAAGAGCGTTCCTCCACAAGGGTGTATGCCTATACACGTGAGCAGCGCTCTGTGTACGAAATCAGCATCGATCCTGAGATAGCCCAACTGTCAACCCAATTTGTCATAGATGTGCTGACGAAGCCCCCCCAGTACATTATAGAAAATTACGGAACCCATTATGCGGAAAAGGTTTACTATGGGGGGGATCGCTCCCTCTTTGCTACCATGAGCAGCGATACCTATGCCAAAGCCAAAGGGTTTGGCATGGATCTCAAGTTCAAACTTGCGGTTAGCAAGCCCGGTGAACAGACGACAAAAGTGACTGGTTTTCGTGAAACAACGACGACAGGCAACACGGATTCCTCGAGTCCTTTTGAAAGCTATTTTGGTTTTCAATTATCTGAGAATCAGCAAGAGCGGGAAATTTTGCAGCAGGCCGAAAGTGGGTATGTTGCCATTGGGGGCCAAGGTGGCTTCGATGGTTGGCAAGTGACCGAAGCAAATGCGGTTCCCGTTGATGTGGAATTAAAACCATTGGCCGATTTAATCACCGCTCGCGTATTCAAAAATGGGATGCTGGATGACGTTTTAGCAAGCAAGAAAAACGCGCTTAATCAGGCCATTGAAACCTATTTGAAAGACAAACTGCAAACTCTGGGTCCACCCCTACCTGAGCCTCAAGTCTATACAGTCATACTTAAACGTCTTCAGGTGACGTTTGAGGCAGACGATCTAGACTCGCGAACCAAAGGCAAAATTGTTGCCGAAGTAACGCCTCCGCAAGCTGGCTTTGATGGTCTTTTGTGGAATAAACCTAACTTTGATGAAAGCGATTTGGTCTATCGCACAGGTCAGTTTGTAACCCCTAATGTACAGAAGACGCTCGTGCGGATACCACAGGCCAATGGTACATTTGCCCCGCTGCAAATCCGAATAGGCGGCAACATCGAAGAAAGCGACGGCGCCGGTGATGCAGAGCGACATATGGGGCTTACACCGTGGATCCCTATCACTTCCAATCTTGCTGCGGGACAGGAGCTGCCAATAGTTTTTAACCTCAACGCCTTCACCAGCTATGCAGAGCGGGGGACAATTCAGATAACGGCTGCTGTGCGTCGTGAGCCTTCAGACTTTGACAATGCTCCAATTGCCCGTAGCCGCGTTCAGCAGATACAGGCACCGCCCGCTGCCCAGCCAGCGACACCGCGTGTTGCCCAGCCAGTGACACCCCCTGCTGCCCAACCAGCAACACCGTTTACGCCAATTACGAATGGTGTCGTTGGGGACTTTGCGGGCTGGGCGGCCACCAGCGGCGTGAAAATTGTGACGGGCGATTTTAGTGGCAACGGCCGTACCGATATTGCGTTAGTCAATCAAGGGGGTGATTGGGCAACCCTTCCCATTGCCTTCTCCAATGGCGATGGCAACTTCACCATTACCAACCACAACGTTGGGGACTTTCGCTACTGGGCACAAACCAGCGGGGTCAAGATCATTACAGGTGACTTTAATGGCAATGGCCGCACCGACATTGCTCTGGTGCGCCAAGAGCCGGGCTGGGGAACAATACCCATTCTTTTCTCCAATGGAGATGGAACCTTCAGAAACACGAATAACCTTGTTGGGGACTTTGCGAGTTGGGCGGCGACCAGCGGCGTGAAAATTGTGACGGGCGATTTTAATGGCAATGGCCGTACCGATATTGCATTAATCAACCAAGGGGGTGATTGGGCAACCCTTCCCATTGCCTTCTCCAACGGCGATGGCAGCTTCACCATTACCAATCACAACGTGGGAAACTTTCGCTATTGGGCACCGACCAGTGGGGTCAAGGTCATTACAGGTGACTTCAATGGCAACGGCCGTACCGACATCGCCCTGGTGC
>JAGQGA010000702.1 GCA_020432595.1 Anaerolineales bacterium
TGGTGCATCTTTGCCGTTAACTAGTGGTGCATCTTTGCCGTTAATCTCTGGTACATTATAGGGTGTAAAGTGACAACGTAGCCATTCACCGGAATTTTTATTAGTCCAATTTGCCTTTGGATTTGCTGGGGGTGACCAATCCGGCCCCAAAGCTTCTTGAATTTCTTCTTGTGATGCGTCTGGGCTAGGTAGATTTGTGGGTGTTCCAAGTGGATGTCCTGTTATATTATTTTCTGAATCACGCTGCAAACCTTTTGCAATAGGACTTTCGGTAGAGGGTGTTGATTCCTCTGCATCATCAGTGTTACCCTCATTGCTTTCTACACTCTCTGTAAAGACCGCTTTTTCTGCTGCAACCAAGGCATCATGCACAGCCCACATTTCCTCATAGTGACCTTGTTCCCAATAGGCAACATTATCCCAATTGAAATTCATGTCAGTGTTTTGCAAGGCCATAGCTAAAGCAGAAAGTGTGCCTAGCCCAATTGTCCAACCATCAATATCCTTTATTGCTTGTTGGTAATGGCCTGTCGGATCAGAGTACCGAACGGGTGAATTTAGGACGTAGGTGTACCTATTAAAATTTTGGGGGCTGGTAGGATCAGGTATGAGGGTGTCGGCCGAGGCAAAGCGGCCAATTGAAGGCACGTAAAATCTTGCTTGATAATACAGCAGTCCAAGCTCGCGGTTCTCGCGCTGGCCGGTGAAGTCGCGGTCCGTCAGCGTCTGCGTGGGGGTGGTGCGGTAGCTGCCGAAGGGTCTGTACCGCGCCAATGACCCCACCACCATCCCCCCACTGCTCGTCCCCAGCATCGTTGTGGAACCCAAATGGTCGCCGTAGATGAAAAACAGCCCATTGTTCGCCGTCACCGGGTCGCCAGCCACCCGGAACGCCACCACCTGCCCCGCCAGCCCATAGCTGCTCCGCTGAATCGTGCTGCCCCCCACCACCGTCTCCTCAAATAAGCCAGAGCTTTGTGATACTTTTCCTCAAACCGCGTCTTTATAGACATGAGCATCGTACTTCCTTTTGGTAAACGACAAGCGGCAACGCCGATTGACTGGAACGCCCTGTATGCCGATCACATCGGGCGTATCTTTAACTTTTTTCGCTATCGCGTTGGTGATGAGGCCACGGCAGAAGATTTAACGGCCGTTACCTTCGAAAAAGCATGGGTTAAACGAAAACAGTTTCGCGGCGATACCGACTCATTTACCCACTGGCTGTACGCGATTGCTCGCAACGTTGCGAATGATCACTTCCGAAAACGACTCGACACAGTAGCCCTCGACGAAACGCTCAACCTGACGACGGGCATCAGCATGAGCGACGAAGTTGCCAGGCAGATCGAATTTGTCCAGCTTGTTCACGCCATTAACCAACTGCCAGCCCGCGACCGCGATGTCATCGCCCTTAAATATGGGGCTGACCTCAACAACCGCCAAATCGCCCGGCAGTTAGAACTCAGTGAATCAAATGTTGGCTCAATTTTGCACCGCACCATTCAAAAGCTGCGGCTGCAACTGGAATACAAAGATGAATGACGACTTTTTGAAAAAACACCGCGTCCGGCCAAACCCACACTTTGTCGAGTCACTCTATCAATCACTTGAAAAACCAGAACCCAGGAGTTTGACCATGTTGACAAACAAATTATGCGCCACCAACAAACTGCGTGCCGCCTTCATGCTGCCGCTCGCCGTCCTAATCGCCGCCTTCCTCACCCTCGCCATCTCCCCCACAGCGCGGGCAGCGGTGCAATCACTTTTCTCGTTCAACGGCGTAGAGGTAACCATTGATCCGGAAACGGGCAAACTGCGTGCCGAAGGCAACAGTGATGCCATTCTCTACCAAGACGACCAATCCGTTTTTATTATGGGCGAAGATGGAAAATCGGGCGTTGGAATTAGCCAAGCAGAATCAACAGTGGCCCTTGAAGTGGTGCCAGTCGCCGAGGTGGCTCAGACTGTCCCCGATTTTGTGCTGCCAACCAACATTCCGGCCGGCTATGAAATGGCGACAGAAGCGGCAGTGGCAGACGGCGTGGTCGTCATTGACTGGCACAACGAAGCGGGTGACACCATTACCTATCAATGGGGAACACCCCCAGTTCCCGACAATGCTGGCGATCAAAAAATGCTTGAAGCGCTTAATGCTGAAGTCGTGGAGGTTGCCCCGCCCGGTTATCAACAAGCAACAGGAATGGATGGCACCGAACTTGGGCTTTACAACGGTGAAAGCAATGGCGTACCGGTTCAAATTATTACCACCGACACCTCATTAACGGCCGAAATATTGCAGGCCATGATACCGTAATCAACTTCCAAAACCATAAACCTGTAAAAGCGTAGCATGGGCTACGCTTTTACAGGTTTTTGTCGTTACCCCAATAGCCGCGCCACTTCCCCACCCGAAACCAGCCCCGACAGCCAGCCAAACCCACCCGCGTCCAGCATTTCGCGCCCACTGGCAATAATTGTCGTCATCGTTGCCCGCGCCAAAGCCCCACCAATGCTCAACCGCTTGGCCCCCGCCGCCGCCAACTCTGCCACCGTCACCCCCGGCAAAAATGGCACCAGCACATTCACCGGCTTATCCACCACCGCCACCACCTGCCGCACCTCGGCCAGCGTCCGCAGACCCGGCGCATAGACCACATCTGCCCCCACCGCCACAAACGCCTGCAGACGGCGAATCGTGTCGTCCAAATCATTGCGTCCATGCAGAAAGTTTTCTGCCCGCGCCGTCAGCGTAAAAGGAAAATCAAGTGTTCGCACCGCTTCCACCGCCGCCTGCACCCGCTCCACGGCGTGGGCAAACTCATAAATGCCCTCGCCGCTAAAGTCCTCAATTGAGCCGCCGACCACGCCAGCTTCGGCTGCCAGCAAATAAGTCTGGGCGGCTT
>JAGQGA010000703.1 GCA_020432595.1 Anaerolineales bacterium
GACAGCGGGCAGCGGCGCGGCCAACCGTATCGCCCACTGGGATGGAAGTAGTTGGAACGCCATGGGCAGCGGGATGGATCGTGAGGTCAATGTCCTTGTCTTCGACAGGAATAGGACGCTGTATGCTGGTGGCTTCTTCAGCACGGCTGGAGGCAATGCGGCTCCCGCCGTGGCCAAATGGAGCGGTGGAAGCTGGAGTAGCGTTGGCACGCTTGGGGCAGCCAGAGTCTACGATCTCGTGCTTGATGACAGCGGTAATATCTATGCAGGTGCCAACGATCGCTTCTCGAAATGGGATGGTAGTAGCTGGAACATCATCGGGGGCAATATTGAAGGGAATGCCAACGCCATTGTCATTGACAACAACGACGACTTTTTCGTGGCTGGCTTCTTTTTGCTTGCTGGCAACGATAAGGTAACTGCTAGCAATATCGTCAAGTGGGACGGCACCAACTACACTCCCCTATGGAGCGGTGTCGGCAACAGGATACGTACAGTCGCAATTGACAACGACGGCAATATCTATGCTGGCGGCCAGAAACTACCAACGGCATCGGTATCACAAGTTTATCGCTGGACCGAGGCCGGCTGGGAATCTATTGGTCAGATAGGCGGCAGCGTCAATGCGCTGACAACGGATGCCTCTGGCAACCTCTACGCTGGTGGCGATTTCGTTTCGATTGATGGCGTAGCTTTGAGCGGTAAAGGCATTGCCAAGTGGGATCCGAACAGTGGCACTTGGAGCGTCGTCGGCGGCGGTCTATACACTGGCTGGGTCAACGGGATTGCCATTGCTAACAACGGAGATATGTATATCGGCGGCAATTTTGATCGGATTGGGGCTGTGACTGGCTTCAGCCACCTCGCCAAATGGGACGGCAGTACGTGGAGCCAGATTGGCGCGGCCGATGGCTTTGTCAATGACCTCAGGTTTGCAAACAATGGCGATTTGTACATCGCCGGGAACTTCAATACGATTGACAGCGTGCCAGCCCGTGGCCTTGCTTGGCGAAATGGCGCGACATGGAGTGACGTTGGCGGCAGCCTTAATCAGGCTGCCAATGCCCTCGCCTTCGATAGCATGGACAATCTGTATGTGGGCGGTGCCTTCACACAAGCTGGTGCAGTCAGCGTCAGCCGTCTCGCCAAATGGGACGGCAGCGCGTGGAATGATATTGGTGGCACAAACAACACGATTTTTGACCTTGACGTAGGCGAGAATGATGTGCTGTATATCGGCGGTCAGTTTACTAGCGTCGGTGGCCAATCGGCACTCTATTTAGCTCAGTTTAACGGTAGCATCTGGAGTTCGCTGGGTAATGGGTTGAATGCCTTGGTTGCTGCTGTCGAGGCACGCGGGCGTTTGCTCGTGGCCGGCGGTGATTTCAGCATTACTGGCAATATTGCCAGCGGCTATGTTGGCCTTTTCGGGACGCAATTTAAACCCATTGTTGGCGACGACGAGGCCTATACTCTCGTTGATCAGCCGGTGACAATTGATGTGCTGAGCAACGACAGTGATCTCGACAACGATCCGCTCATGGTGACGAGCGTTTCCCAACCCCTTAATGGTTCAGTCGGCATCAACGGCACCCAAGTTGTCTACACGCCAACGACTGGCTTTTCTGGCTCTGACACATTTAGCTATACGGTTAGCGATGATACAGATAGCGTGACGGGTCATGTTACGGTAATTGTTGCAGCCGACACGGCGCAGGTGACGCCGGGTGCAACCGGCCAATTGTCCGTGGGTAACATTAATGATGGTCAGATCAATGTAACAATCGGTGCCGATTCGCTGCCGCCTGGTTCACCACAGACAACGCTAACACTCTTTAAGCAGGAGGCTGCTAGCCCAGCCCTAGGCGACTTCAAATTTGGTGGCATCGCCTTTCAGATTAATGCTTTTCAGAATGGGGTGTTGCAGGAAAACTTCAGCTTTAACTCGGGTCATCCGTTGGAAGTGTCGTTGATGTATACGGACGCAGATATAAGCGGAGCAGATGAGGCATTGCTAGGCTTATATTACTTTGATGAAGTGACTGGCTCGTGGAAAACAGACGGCATTACTATCGTTAGCCGTGATACGGCCAACAATACGATAGTAGTTACCATTGCGCATTTGACTGAGTTTGCTCTGTTTGAATTCACTGGGACGGAAGCTGTTGCCCCGGTTATTAGTTTGTCCAGGCAGGGAGCGGCAAACGGGTTATTGAGTTGGGTGAACAATCCAGCAAACTGTAGCTATGAAGTATACGAAAGCAGTTCGCCCTATTTCTTCCCAACTGGTTTGCCGCAAGCGAGCGTGCAGGCTCCCACAGAAACGCATCTTTTGTTTGATATCTTTGGTGATGTCAACAATAGTCATTTCTATGTGGTACAGGCGTTGAATTGTGGTAGTCACACGGCCATTTCTAACACAGTCGGTGAATTTGAATTCTCTATTGTGCCAGGAGGGTAAAATTTAGAACCATGTAGACGCAAGGCATGCCTCGCGTCTACATGGTTCTAAGTAAGCGTCCAAAAATAAGCATCCTGCATTGCAAAAAATCACAGATTGAGCATCAAATTCTCTGCTTTTTCTCTGTGAAACTCTGTGTCTCCTCTGTGCCACTCTGTGTCATTTAATATCCCTCCCCATCCCCCCCAAAACTATGCTATCCTCCCCGCCACAGACAACACAGTTCAAAGAGGCTCCCATGTCCGATTTACGCATTGGCGTGATTGGTGCTGGTGGGCGCGGAGCCTGGCTCGCCACGCCCATCAACCCAACCACGGTTCCCGCATTGTCGCCTGCTGCGACATCAACAGCGAGGTGTTGGCGGCACAAAAAGAACGGTACGGCGACAACATTTTTGTCACCGACAATTACCATTTGCTGCTCCAGCAAGATTTGGATGCGGT
>JAGQGA010000704.1 GCA_020432595.1 Anaerolineales bacterium
CGCAGTGGCGCAACTTATGCTTTACCCTCGCTCCCACCGCCTGCATTTGGCAATTTGTGCTGCCCAATGGGTCGTGGAGCATTGGCCAAACTGACATTCCCGTCTTGAACCAGCTTGCCACTGCCGCCACCCAAGCCAAAGGGATTGTCGTTTGTTTTGCGGTTTACGCATTGTTTCCCCACATTGGCATGGCCGAATTGGCTAAACGGTTTGCCGAGGGAGATTATGTGGCAAACCCAGCGTATGGTGGGCTGGTGGGGACGATTGGGGTGTGGCAGGGGGATGAAGTGGCTTCGCTGCCGGTGGCGCGGCGGTTGCTGCCAGTCAACAAGCTGACGGTGTGGGTGAACTGCCAGACCGGGACGCAGGATACTCAGCCATACAAAGGGGTGGGAAAGGGTGAGGCCAGCGTGGGGGAGACCAAGGTGACATTTCCCTTGGGGGCGGCACTGGTGGCGGTGGATGAACCGCGCCGCCAAATTGTGCTGGATTTGCTGGCAACGTTCCCGGAGATTAACGGGCGGCACCATAAGGTGGATGTAGGGAAGGTGGGGCTATGGCTGGATAGCCACTACATTGGCCCGGTTGCTTACGACCAGGCTGCCTATGAGCAAAGTGCGGGGGTGGTGGAACTGCCGTGGCCGGCCGATGTGACGGCCGATATGTTGAAAAATGGTCGCTTTAGGCTGTTGGGCAATGATGATCCGCACACGCCGCTGATTGCCGAATGTGATGACGATTGGCTGGTTGTTACCGACAATCGCGCTACTTATGCTGAAATAGGAGACACGGTTACGCTTGCGGTGCGGGTGTATCGGCGGGGGGAATTGGCGCAGGAGGCGGTGACGCTGCGGTTGGGGCAATATGCCGACCGGGTGCTGTCGCCCACTACGTCGCCAGACGACCCGATGCCCAACAAGCAGTTTGTGCGGCTGGAGCCGGATGACTATTTGCTGGAGATGCCGGAAACGGTGGTGGTGCCAGCGGGTGGGCAGTTGACGGTGCGGTTGACGGCGCGGCGGCCGGGGATTGGGATGGTGCTGTTTGTGGTGGGTGAGGAAACGGCCGTTCCTGACCCTACCGCCATTGACTACATCTACGCCAGCTACGCCAACGTTCGCATCTTTCCACAGGACAATTATGATGATGTGCCGGATGAGGAGCTAACCTGGCCGTTTATTTACCACCACATCTTCCGCTATTTTTACCTGCTTTATCCGGCCATGTCTATTCAAGGCTTCCCGCTTAATAACCAATTCGCCATTGAACATCGGGCATCTATCATTCAGACGATGGTGAGCGAGGCGTTGGCCGAAAGCAGTGTCGCCATGCCTATTACCCGTGATTTGTCGCCGGGTAAGCGCAAGCTGTTGTTGCGTTGGTGCAATTTAGTGGGTGGTTAGGTAACAGCTATGTGGCAGAAACTTCCCCGCGATCTTAAGCTGCTGCTTTTTTCTACCATTCTGGCAAACACCGCCAGCCGCATGAGTCTTCCGTTTATGCCCCTTTTTATCTTGGAATTGGGGGGAACCGTTACTCAGGTAGGGCTTTTCTTTACTGTCCACACGCTGTCGGCCTCACTGCTGCGGCCGTTGGGCGGTTGGTTTTCAGACAGCATTGGCCGGATTCAGGCGGTGGCGTTGGGGGCGATATTTACCATGCTGGGCACGCTAGGTTTTGCACTGGCTCCCAGTTGGCAATGGCTGTTGCTGTCGGCGGTGGTGATGGCTTTAGGGCGGGGGGTAGTAGGCCCATCGTTTCAGGCGTATATTGCCGAGGCTGCGCCGCCAGGGCAAATGGCGCAGACGTATGGGCTGGTCAATGGGCTATTTACGATTTGCCAAATTGTGGGGCCGGCGTTGGGCGGTTGGCTGGCGGAACGGTATGAGCTGCGCTTGTTGTTTTGGGTGGGGGTGGGATTAACGGCCGTTGCTACCCTTTTACGCATTTATCCCGGCATGGGACTGGTTTATCGCTGGGAAAATGTTCAGGTTGCCCGATTGCGTGATGGTTTTCGTGGTTTGGCTGCTGCCCTGGTGGCGGGCGGGCTGTTGACTTGGCTTCTTATCACCGATTCATTGCGTGATATGGGCATTCAACTTTATGACAACTTGCAGCCGCTGCTCATGCAGGCCAACGGTCTTGGCGAAGCCCAAATTGGGTATTTGTTCTCCTTTTTTGCCGTTGTTTACCTGCTGGTAAGCTGGTTTGGCAGCCGCTTGGCTGACCGCTGGGGGGCAACCGTGGCCTTGGCGGTCAGCGGCGGGATTCATGCGGTTGGGCTGCTGCTGCTCATTAGCTTTACCTCCATACCCATGTTTTGGCTCTTTTTTGCCCTGACGGGTATCGCCTTTGGCATGGGCGACCCCGCTTTTGATGCTTTCTTAGCTAAGGCAACCCCGCCGGAGCAATTGGGGCTGACGTTCGGGCTGTTCAGCACGGCACTGTCATTGTTTACCACGCCGTTTCCCTATCTGGGCAGTGTGCTATGGGAACGAGCGGCTCCAACGGTGCCGTTTGGGCTGGGGGCATTGTTTTTGCTGGCGGCGGGGGTGGTGACATGGCGATATTTACGGCTGTTTGAGCACGTGTAGTGGCTGGTGAGTAGGGATAAGTTTGCAGCCTGGCGGGTTCAACAAGTGTATTTCTGATAGTGATTTATAAAGAAAAGGGTGACATTTTGGCAAATTTTGAGGGTTGACGGGGTTTGGCTCATCTGCTATAGTTCCAGAGCGTTAAGCAAAATCTTGAAAGGAGTTAAATGGCGCAAATGTTGATCATCCACACGAACATTCCATCCAGCGGCGGCAGCCCCTTCCGGGGGCGTTTTGCCTTGTCTGCTGCCTGGTTGCGCCAATGGCTCTGATTTTGCTGAGTTAATCTCCTAAGTCTGTTCAGCCAC
>JAGQGA010000705.1 GCA_020432595.1 Anaerolineales bacterium
GAGGCATGCCTCACCTACTCATTTATTTGTATTTTTGCTCTGCAATCAACGAGCCTGTAAATCAATAATGACCTTGCCCTGTGCCCGTTTTGTTTCGACGTAGCGCATGGCTTCGGCGACTTCGGCCAAGGGGTAGCAGCGGTCAATGACAGAGCGAATCCGCCCAGCAGCTAGCATGTCGGCCAGGAAAGCAAGGTCATCTTTGACGATGTGGGCCATCAGAGGGGCGATCTCTTTGCCGGTGATTTTGCTGGAGAGTGCGCCCAGGGTCATGACCTGCAACATGCGGGGCATGGTGGTGAAACCCGCAACAATCGCTTTGCCGTTGGGGTTGAGGGCGAGGTTGTAGGCGGCTACGGATTTGTTGCCGACGGCATCGTAAATGAGGTCATAGCAACGGCCGTTTTTCGTAAAATCTTCCTGCGTATAATCAATCACATGGTCGGCCCCAATGGCGCGAACCATTTCCAGGTTGCGTGTGCTGCAAACGGCCGTTACCTCCGCCCCCCACGCCTTTGCAATCTGCACCGCATACGTCCCCACGCCACCCGATGCCCCATTGACCACCACATGCTGTCCCGCTTGCAGATTAGCTTTGTCCCGCAACCCTTGCAAAGCGGTCAGCCCTGCCACCGGCACTGCGGCGGCATCGGCAAAGGAAACATTTTCTGGTTTATGGACTAGCAGCTTTTCCGGCACCGCCACATACTCGGCAAACCCACCTGCGCCAATGTCACTAAAGACAGCATCGCCGGGCTGGAATTCCGTTACATCTTTGCCTACGGCTTCTACCGTTCCGGCGATGTCGGCTCCTAAACGGCCGTTTTTTGGCACCATCAGCCCCTCACTCAGCCGCACCAAAAACGGCGCACCCCGCATCCGCCGCCAATCTAGCGGATTCACCGAAGCTGCCACAACCTTGACCAATACATCCTTGTCCCCAACTGTCGGTTTTTCAACCTCCACAAATTGCAATACGTCGGGGGAACCATATTTGGGAAAAACAACTGCTTTCATCAAACACCTCTCAAATTTCAAACAAATTGCAAATGGAGTCATCAGAGTCAGGTAATACTTTATCCGCGTTCGTCCGCGTTTGTCCGCGTCCCATCATCCAGACAACAAACAGACAGCAGGGGCAACCCCAAATCCCGCGCTTTTCGCAGTAAGCCATAAAGGGCGGCTTGATCAGCAACCGGGCCACTTAGCACCGTTTGCCCATTTTCAGCTAACTCAACCGTCAAGCCATCAAACCAACAGCCCCACTGGCCGTCTAAATGGCCTTTGAGCCGAATTTGATAGTAGGCTGTTTCGGGACTGGGATTTATGTTGCTCATGCCGTTCATCCTATGTGCATCAGGATAGCGGCAAAAGGGGTGTGGGTATAGACACGAAAGTGTTGTTTGAGGGTGTTAAAGTGTCACAGTAGCCCTAATTCCCGCGCCTGCGCCACCGCTTCGGTGCGGCGACGCACGCCCAGTTTGTCAAAAATGCGCCGATTGTGTCCCTTGACGGTATCTATTGCCAGGAAAAGCCGTGTGGCAATTTCCCGATTGGATAGCCCCTGGGCGATGAGGTGCAGCACTTCGAGTTCGCGGTCGCTGAGTGGGTCAACCAAGGGTTGGGCAGCGGTCTGGGGGGTAAATGCAGCCAGCAGCGTGGCAGCATATTGCTGTAGCGATTCACTGAGGGCTGCTGCTTGCTGGATGCGGGTTAGCAGCGCGGCCATCGGCTGGCCTTCGTCAAGAAAGGTTCGCACAAAGTTCTGCGGTTCACCCAAAGCCAGTGCCGTTGCTAAATGGTGCGCCGCCTCGTCGGCTTCTCCCAGAGCTTCATGCGCCAACGCTTGCAGCACCAGCACCTTGAGCCGTTTGTCGTGCCAGCCTTTGGTTTCCGTTTCTTGGCGCAGCGGTTTCAGCAAATTCAGGGCAGCAGCGGCATTGCCCTGGGCTAGGTGAACACGGGCAAGGGTGAGGGGGTCGTTTTGGGCGAGGGAAACGGCCGTTTCTCCCTTCCCCCCTCGCCGCAAAAGTACCGCAACCTGCAAAGCCACCGCCTCCCCTATTTGCATCTCAAATCGGTGCTGCCGCGCCGTTTGCGCCGCCTGCGCCACAATCGCTGCCGCCTCATCCACCTCCCCCTGCGCCAGCTTTAGCCGCGCCAAAAAGAGGTCGCTCATCACGCTGCGGTCAATGCGGCTGCCAAACTGTCGCGCCAGCGGTGCATTTTGCTCCCAATAGCGTTGGGCAGCATCCAACGCATTCCACTCATGATGGATTCGCGCCAGCCCTAGATACGCTTCGCACATGGGCAGCGGCGGTGGCTCACCCACCGCTTGCAGCAGGTGTTGGTAGGTTTGTGCCGCCTGCTGGAGCTGGTTGTCCCCTTCCTGAATGCTGCCAACCCCCAGCGTAGACATCATGGCGATGATTTGATGCCCGATTGCCACTGCTTTGGCTTGGGCTTCGGCATAGGCACGGCCAGCCGCGGCGCGGTCGCCTTGCAGCAGATAGGCGTAGCCCAAATTCCAGCTAATGGAGGCACGCCCCCCCACGTTGTTGGGGTCGAGATATGCTAGAGCGCGGTGGGCCTGGGTAATGATGGTTTCGGCCTGGTGGGTTGCCACGCCCACGGTGGCGCGAATGGAGGCAATGCGGCCGATGAGGTCGCGGGTTTCTACGTCTTGCGCCGTGTCTGGCAGCATTTTTTCGGCGGCCTGCACCTTTTCTTCAATGGTTGCCAGTTGGCTGACGGCGAGCAGGGTGGAGGCGTAGGTGATTAAGAGGGAGGGGCGGGTTTGGAAAACGGCCGTTTCCAGCGACCGCAACCAATGCAAAATTGGCACCGCCCCACCGCGAAATTGCAGCGATGGCCCCTTGGCATCAATCAGATACTCGGC
>JAGQGA010000706.1 GCA_020432595.1 Anaerolineales bacterium
CCATTGGGCAGCAAGTTGCGCCTGTTTATTCCCGCCTCCACCCCGCCGCATCCCGCGTTTCTGTCGCTGCTAAACCCGCTGGAAACCATCACCCTGCGCCCCACAGACCTTGACCCCAGCTTTACCGTCTACCAGTTAAGCGATAGCCGCCCGGAGTGGCTGCAAGATTTGCCCGCGGGCGGTGCAAATTTTAACAACGCCATCACCCTGCTTCGTGCTGTTTGGCTGGCTTCCACCACGCCGCCCGGTGGGGTGGCCGAACTGCTCACCGTTTGGCGCGTGGCTGACCCCAGCCGAATTGCCCCGGCCATTCCCCCAGCCTATGCACCGGAGGCCAAGCTGTTTACCCACGTGCTGCGGGACGACGGCTCCATCCTCACCCAAGCCGACCAACTTGACGCGCCCGCTTGGAGTTGGCAGGCGGGCGACATCGTAATTCAAATTCATCAGTTGTGGGTGCCGCCAGAAACGGCCGTTTCCACTTACCCTACCCGCATTGGCTTTTACGAACCTATTTACGGCCGGCGTACCCCCATTGTGGATGCGGTCGGAAATCCAGTAGATGATGCTGCCAATGTTGCTCCCCTGGAAATAGCTGCCCCGTAAAAAATGGTGCGTGGTGCGTAAGCGAATTCTTTACGCACCACGCACAACATAACTCAAACTTTCTTCAACACCGCTCCCAAATCCATAATCAAATCATCGGCATTTTCAATGCCGACCGACACCCGCACCAAGCCAGGGTCAACCGCCAGCGGCGAATTTGCCACCGAAGCGTGGGTCATGGGAGCCGGTAGCTCAATCAGCGACTCCACCCCACCCAGCGACTCCGCCAGCGTAAACAGCTTCGATTCCCGCGCCACCAGCCGCGCCGCCGCTTCGCCACCGTGCAGCACAAACGACACCATTCCGCCGGGGCCAGCCATTTGCCGCTGCGCCAATTCATATTGCGGGTGGCTCTCCAAACCGGGGTAGATGACCTGCGCCACGGCGGGATGATCCGCCAAAAATTGGGCAACCTTGGTGGCGTTGCGGCAGTGGGCACCCATCCGCAGTGCCAGCGTTTTGATGCCGCGCAGCGTCAGAAAGCAGTCCATTGGCCCCGGCACGGCACCAATGGCGTTTTGCAAAAATTTAAGCTGTTTGTACGCCGCTTCATCGTTGGTAATGACAGCCCCGCCCACCACGTCGGAATGACCGCCGATGTATTTGGTGGTGGAGTGGATGACAAAATCGGCACCGAGGGTTAACGGCCGTTGTAGTATCGGCGAAGCAAAGGTATTGTCCACTGCCAACTGCGCCCCGTTATCGTGTGCCACCTGCGCCAGCGCCGCAATATCGGTCAGCTTAAGCATCGGGTTGGTGGGGGTTTCCACCCAAACAAAGCGGGTGTTGGGCTGAATGGCGGCGGCCACAGCATCTAAATCAGTTGTTTCGGCAAAGCTGAAGGTGATGCCATATTGCGACAAGATTTTGTCAAACAGGCGATACGTGCCGCCATACACATCATTGCCACAAACCACGTGTTCGTTAGGTTTTACCAACCGCAGCAGGGTGTCAATGGCGGCCATGCCAGAGGAAAAGCAGAGGGCAAAACGGCCGTTTTCCAATGCCGCCAGCGATGTTTGCAAAGCCGTCCGCGTCGGGTTATCGGTGCGCGAATATTCATACCCTTTATGCACCGCCACGTCGTCCTGGGCATAGGTTGAAGTCTGGTAAATGGGGGTCATCACCGCCCCCGTCATCGGATCTGGCTCCACCCCGGCGTGAACCGCCAGCGTTTCAATGTGAAAATTGGTGGTATTGGACATCAAATGATTTACTCCTATTGAAAATAGGACGCAGATTTACCTGATCTCCCTGATCAAGTAAATCCGCATCCTTTTTTTTAATTCTCTGTGGTGGGCAATTGCCCATGCTGTCCCCGCTGTGATATTTGCGCCTGTAGTGCCTCGACCACCCCCTCAATCTCCAAAGCACAGGTCAACGGATTTAGCTCATCAACCTGCCATAGCCAGGCGGGGCGCAGGCCAAAACCGGGCAGTACTTTTGAGGCCATCCATTCATCGTCTTCTGTCGCAAACAGCCCATAATCCCCCTCCTCATCTAGAGAAAAGAAATCGGCACGCTGCTTGCCAGGGCGCGGGTCAATAATCCAATATTCCTGCACCCCAGCCTCCCGGTACTCCTTAAACTTATCCCGTCTATCACGGTGAACACTTTCGGTGGAAACAATTTCAACAACTAAATCTGCGGCTCCTAAAACCTTATCCTTCGTCAGGCGTGAGCTATTTTGTGTAGCAACAAATAAAAGGTCTGGCTCTCGTGAAGCGTTCTTTAACTTCATTTCAACTGGAGCAAGCAATACATGTCCCAAGCTAAAGAGTCGTGTATACAAAACGATGAGTTCATACAAAAATTGCAACGTTATTTGGTGTATTGGTTTTGTGGGCATGTGAATAACAACCTCCCCATTGACCCATTCGGCACGAACATCCTCATCTACCCAGGCGAGAAACGCTTCATAACTCATTTTTAGGGTAGTAGGCGAACTTTCATTGACCTCTGTGGTTTGTACTAACATATTCCATCACGCTCCTTGTACCAACAAGCCAGCAACTTGTCGCTATTGTAGCACAGAACGCCACATGCGAGATTGGTAGGGGCGTATTGCATACGCCCGCTTGCCCAAGCCAACAAGGGCGTATGCAATACGCCCCTACCTCAATTTATCCATGCAGCGAAATGGTTTGGTACAATTGCGCCACATGATGGACAAAGCGACCCCACCCCGTCTTACCTTGAGTACCCTTTTTGCCTTTTTGCTGCTCACCATCAGCACACTGGCGGCCGGCCGCATTTCTTATGAGCTATTTTTCCCGCGCCTGCTCTGG
>JAGQGA010000707.1 GCA_020432595.1 Anaerolineales bacterium
CCGACAAAAAAAACGGCCGTTTTTCCCCCAAACGCATGGAGGAAAAACGGCCGTTTTCTACAAACAAACCACAACTACAGCTTACGCTTCACAGCTCTTCAGCTTTTCACCGTCAATACAAGTGTCAGTGCCATCACTGCCGTCAAGCTGGTCATTGTTGTCGCCACCGTCGAGGATGTCATCACCCTGTCGGCCGTACAGCTTGTCATCGCCAGCTTCGCCATACATCGTGTCGTTGCCGTCGTCGCCGCGCATGTTGTCCTTGCCAGCACCGCCATACATCGTGTCGTCGCCGTCATGACCGACCATGGTGTCGTCGCCGTCGTCGCCATACATCATGTCGTCGCCATCGTTGCCGTCCAGCCGGTCTTTGTCGCCACCGCCGTGCATTTCGTCGTCGCCAGCGTCACCATACAGCTTGTCGCGGTCTTTGCTGCTGTAGACGGTCGCGTTGCCCAGTTCACCACCCCAGAGAATGTCGTTACCTTCATCCCCGTAAAGCTGGTCGTCCCCGGCGTTGCCGATGAGGCAGTCATTGCCACCCAGCCCTTCCAGCCGATCATTGCCACCGTTGCCGATGATAAGGTCGTTGCCAGAGGTGCCCTTAATCTTGTCGTTGCCTTCCGTGCCACGAATGACGTTGACTGGCCCATTGAAGATTGGAGCGGTGACTTCACAGGTGGCCGGTAGCGGTTCAGAGCCAAACTCAAAGGCACCAATGTCGGCATTACTGTCGCGCACAAAGCCCCGCTGATCTAGACTAACGTAGGTTTCTCCCGTCCGATCATCTCCGCTGCCGTCAATCGCCGGGCTGCCTGGCACCAAAGCGATGGTGAGCGTGGGGCCGCCGTTGTCCCGCAGGCGTGGGTTAGAGCCACTGGTGTCCATGATGTTGCCCAAAGCGACATTGTTTTCGTCACTAGTAGCTAGGAAATCGGTGCCGTCTGGCGTGAAGCCAGCCAAGGCATCGCTGTTGCTAACCCCGCTGTGACCAAACAAATTGTCTTGGCTGTCTATGCTGTCATGATTGGCAATTTCTGCCCCAATGGTGGCATCGTTGCCAGCGACAATAGAGGAGTAAAGATCGACGAAGCCACTATTGTTCCAAATGCCGCCGCCTTCTTGGTGAGCCGTGTTGCCGGCAACCGTGCTGGCAAGAACGGCCGTTCCCGCACTGTAATTGCCAATGCCGCCACCAAAACCGGCCTCATTGTTGGCAATGGTGCTGTTGAAAATAAAGGTACCGTATTTACTGCTCCCTGTATTTTCTAGGCTTAGCACCCCACCACCAGCCGAGTCGGCACCGCTGGCTTCGTTGCCGCTAACGGTGCTGGCACCAATGATCAAGATGGCGTCTCCAACGCTGGCCGTGCCACCACCGCCATAAACGGCCGTATTTTCGGTGATCGAGCTATACTTGCTCCAGGCTACAGAGTTATTCTCAGCCAGGATGCCACCGCCAAACTGCCCGGCCTCATTGCCGGTGATGGTGCTTTGCAGTGCCAGAACAAAACCACCGCCTTTCGCAGCAATCCCACCCCCTGAGGTGTCGGCTTCGTTGCCGGTGACGGTGCTGTGATCCATGTGCAGCAAGCCGCCGTGAACAAGAATACCGCCACCCACCTCAGCGTGCCCACCGGTGATGACGCTGTTGTTCAGCTGTAGCTGCCCGCCCGCGACGGTGAGGATGCGGAACGGGTCGTTGCTGTCGCGTTTGATCTTGTGGCCGTTGCCCTCAATAGTGATTTCGCTGGTAATGACTGGCGTGCCACTGTAACCAAAGTCGGTGTTGTCAATGGCCTTGAGAACGATGTCCTTGGTCAGGATAAGCGTATTGCTGCTTGTCCCGTCGCAGCCACCAACCACTGCATCGGTGTTGGCGGCGGTGATGGCATCCATCAGGGTGCAGTTTTTGCCATCCACCATGATGTCGGCGGCGGCACGCGCCACGTTGATATTGGGCAACCCGCTGAGGGCAAAGGCCATGGCGGCAGCGGCTAGGGTGGTGGCCCATTTGCGCTGCACGGTGCGCCGCGTGCGGCGCGGCAAGGCGGTTAGCTGACTGTAATAGTCGCTAAACCGCTGGAACACGGTTTCCCCCTGCTTGAACAGCAGGCTGGCAAACCAGCGGCTGTTGTGCTTGGCCTGGAGTTCTTCCTCCCAAGCTTGCACGGCTGCTTTTTGCTGATCAGTTCCTAACATTGTTTTCTCCTGTTAATGATGAAAATATGAAGATTGGAGATAGCTCCCAAATGGCTATGCCATCCATCTTCGTGTTCCTTAACGCCGGTAGGCCGACGGTTAGAGGTGTTGTGAAAGAAGTTCAACTTTTGTCAAAAGTTGAACTTCTAAACGCTTAGCCCGGATTGATGTGAGCCTCATCAAAGTAGTAGACGCGCACGTGGTCGTTCCGATGGTTGTAGCCGATGAAGATGAAGCCCGTTTGTGACCAAATGGCTTCGGTGAAGCGGCGGCTGATCTCTTTGTTCTCGATCTCGAGGATGATGCCGATGATGTCGGGGTTGTGGCCTTGGGTAAAACGGCCGTTAAAATAATCCCGTGCCTCCACCAGCAGCCGAATCCCAATCATTCCTTTGCGGTGCGCCGCCGCCACAAAGGTGCGGTAATGGTAAAAGTTGTGGCGCAACTGCAAATTTTGCTGCGGGTAAGCCGTACAAATCCCGGCAATCTCGCCAAATGAGTCACGCGCTACAAACACCACTTCGTTGACCCGCTTTTCCGCCTGCTCTCGGCTGCCCAGGGCACGTTCCTCCAGCCAAAAATCAATGATTTCCTCTTTCAGGGCTTCCGGTTTTTCTTCCCAAACGTTTTCCACTGTGTAGGTGTCGGTTGTTAACATAAAAGTTGTCCTTTGGTAGGGTGTT
>JAGQGA010000708.1 GCA_020432595.1 Anaerolineales bacterium
GATAACAATTCCTGAAAACCTTTTGGTGCGTTTACGACAATTAGCTTCTAGAAGGCAGGAGCCTGTAGCAACCATTGTGGTAGAACGTTTGTCCGCTGCACTTGATGAGGAGCTGGATAATTTGTCAATAGGAGAACAAGCTGAACTACGTGCCTTGCGCTATTTATCTGATGATGCCTTGTTAGCTATTGCATCAGAGCAAATGTCTACAGCAAACCAAAAACATCTGACACAACTTATGGAGCGTAACAGTCAGGGCAGATTAGACGCTAACGAGCAAAAAATGCTGGCATATCTGGTTGAGAAAGGTGATCAGCTATTGTTACGCAAGGCTGAAGCAGCAGCTAGCCTTGTCCAGCGCGGGTTTGCAGACAATGCTGCGAATTTAATGGCTGCACATGGTTAATCCATCTTGGCAAAGCATTAAAGAGTTGGTGTATGAACGTGCCAATGGTTGCTGTGAATATTGCCAGACCTGTGAGGCCAACATCGGGCAAACCTTGCATATTGAGCATATCAACCCGGCTGGTGGTAATCGGCTAGATAAGATGAATCGCCCACGTATTGTTGTTTTAGCGCGTAGACGCTGGGTACAAGCTGGTTTGCACCCAGTTACAAAAGGATGAGTGGCAGCAGACAGACCAGCAAAGGTTTTGTCTGACTGCCTTGCCAACATTTAGTTTGTATTGCGTTCTGCGATCAGCATCGAGACTTCCTCAATCAACTGGAACAGTTCTTGCGGCGCGTCAACGCCGTCGGCCGCTGTGGTTTGGTAGATGCCGTTGTCCTGCCGCACAATGAGGCTGTAGACAAATTGGTCGCAGCAGAAACCGTCGGGAACGTAGGTTGGCTGCATTTGGGTTAACCCCAGCTTTTTGCTGTTTGCCAGGAATGTTTCGACTTCTTTGGCGGGTAGCTGCCATTCATTGCCGTCTTTGTCGCGCAAACGGCCGTTTGCATACACCCACCAACTTTCATTCACCCCGGCAAAACCACCGCTTTTTTGGTACAAAATCACCGCGTCGCCCAATTCAGCCTCCAGCTTTTTCATCCGTTCCGGGTTGGCCTGGCTGCTGGTTAGCTCTGGGGTGGTTTCCTCACTGACGGGGGGAACGGCCGTTACCGAGCGCAGTGCCGGAGCGTGGGTGGCAGCTATGGTTGCCACCGAGGCGATGTCGGGTTCAGGAACGGCCGTTTCGCCCGCGCTACACCCTACCAACACCATTACCACTGCTACCATTACCCAAAAAATGTGCTTCATGTCCTGTTTCTCCACAAACAAATATCCGATTGATGATTAGACATTATCGGCAATAAAGACAAACGATAACACAGAGTTTTACAGAGCTAAAACGGAGTTTCACAGAGAGAAAGGAAATCTTGTTGTTAACATAAGCACATTGCTCTCACAGAAACCAATGGCGTAAGGATAAATTCTCTGCTTTTTCTCTGAGAAACTCTGTGCCTTCTCTGTGTCACTCTGTGTAACTGAAAGCCAGTTATGTCTCTTGTTGACTACCATACAAACGCTGTAGCCAGGGGAAAAGTTCCATGAAGCCTATGGTGAAACGTTGACGCTGCCTAAAATATACCGATCTCCCACCAAATTCCCCGCCGTGTCTGCCATATGCAGCCGCCGCTTGCTCACCATTTCATACAGCCCCACCTCAATTAGATATTGCCCCGGCGGCAGGTCGGGCGGAATTTGCAGCCGGTAGGGGTCATAAAGCCGCTGCCCCGGCAGCCATTTGGGAATCCACAAATGGGTTGGCACCGCCCCGCCCAACGGCGTGTAGTCCAGCGTCACCAACGGCCGATTTCCCAAATCAATCAAATGGACAAAGACCGTGTAGCTCTCCTCGGCATAATCCAGTGCCTCCCATTGCAGCGTCAGATGTACCGTGTCGCCCGGCTGGGCAGGCAGAGGTTTCAGCCAGGGGGCAGCAGCGTAACGGCCGTTTAGCCGTGCCGTCGCCTGCCGCAGCCCCACCCGCTGCCGGAAATTTGCCAGTAGCCGTGCGGTGTCAATCGTGTATCGCTTTTCGCCCACGGGCAGCGTCCCTAAATCAAGCCGCAGCGGGGTTTCCGTGTCGCTGCTCAGGTTTTTTAGCCCCAGCGTCACGGGGTATTCTCCGGCGGGCAAGCTGTGGGGCAGAGCAAAATCAAACCGTTCGACGATGATCTCATTGGGCAGCCAAGTGGGGGTGGTTAGGTGGCTGTCGGTGGTGAAGGGGAAGGTGAGGTTGCCCACGCGCACGATGGGGACGTAAAAATCGGCCGTTCCGCTGGGGCTTCGCAGGGCTAGGGTGAGGGGGATGTAGTCACCGGGCAAAACGGTTTCGCTGCCCAACTGATATCCCACGACCTCAATGGCTTCGCCTATGGCCGAGGCGGGAGTTAATTCGGCGGGAATCGTTTCGTCCCCTGGCTCCACCACCTGGTAAAAGGAGCCAGATGGCCGCAGCCTGAACCCCGCATCCACAATTTCGCGCCGATAGTTGCTCAGATAGACGGGGCCACCGGGCAGGAAATCAAAGACGCTGGGCAGCCACGGCCGCGCCGCCGAAACAAATTCGGGGCGCACGTCGGCCGGATTCGGCCACCGCTTTTCCACGAGTTGCGTGTACCAGAGCGGGGTCATGTGTTCCCAATCGTTGAGCAGGACGGCACCTTCGTTTTGGTTGGCAAAGTGGGTAAAAACGGCCGTTACATAATCGCTCCCCTCACTGTAGCCGCGCAGCGACACCAGCGGCGCGTTGCGGACAATGGGCAGCAGTGCGCCCAGCAGCAGCATCGCCCCAGCCAGCCCCAATAACCAGTTGCGCCCCACCTTGAACCCCATTTGCAGCCGCATCAGCAGCCCAAGCAGCCCACTCCCGGC